>CALZKW010000001.1 GCA_945788095.1 uncultured Prevotellaceae bacterium
AGGGCTCACTCGGGACTTACACCCGTTAGACAATGCTCATGCCGAGCGTACCAAACAAGGACGCCACAATCGCAGTGTGGTGCCCTTAGTCGTTTTAGGCTTCTTTTGCAGTATGCACAGTAAGCTGGGGGAAGGGGAATCCGATACCCTGGCGGTTGAACTCGTTGTAGATACGCTCAGTGAGTTCGAAATACACGTTCCAGTAGTCGGCCGATGAGGTCCACACGCGCAGCTGCACGTCCACCGAACTGGCTGAGAGGGACGACAACAGGATGGCATGGGCGGGGTCCTTGAGGATGCGGGCATCCTGAGCGATGAGGTCTGCCAACACACGACGCACCTTGTCGATGTCCTCGCCATACTCCACGCCCACGGTGATGTCCACACGGCGGGTCTCATTGTGGCTATAGTTCACCACGTTGCCACTGCTCAGGGCACCATTGGGGATGAAGACATCCTTGTTGTCTACGGTGGTGATGACGGTGTGGAAGATCTGGATTTCCTTCACCGAGCCCGCCATGCCCTGGGCCTCGATGTAGTCGCCCACCTTGAAGGGCTTGAAGAGCAACAGCAGCAAGCCACCTGCCAGATTCTGCAGGTTGCCGCTCAGGGCCATGCCGACAGCCACACCAGCCGAGGCAATGAGGGCTGCAAACGAGGTGGTATCCACACCCAGAGCGCTCACAACGGTGATGACGAGCATCACGGTCAGCACGATATTGACGAAACTCTGCAGGAACGACTTGATGCCCTGGTCGATGTTGCGGCGCTCCATCATGCGTGCCACTACGCGGTTGATGCCCTTGATGACATAGCGACCCACGAAGAAGATAGCCAGGGCGAGCAGGATGCTCTTGCTGACACCAACGCCCCACTTGATGCCTTCCTGCATCAGTTCGCTCAGCTGCTCTGCACCATTGCCCTGAGCCACGTTTGTCACAATCTCAGTGGCCTTGTTGGCCACCTCTTCTGCTTGTACTTGTAGTAAGTTGATCATAGCGTATTGCTTTAGGTTTTAGGTTGTTGGTTTTTAGGTTTAACAACGGAACAAACAGAAATAACTATTCCGTTCTTTCTGTTGTTAAATAAAGACCTATAACTTCTCCATTACTTCTTTATTACTTTGTTTCCATTAATGATATACACGCCCTTGCCCAGTCTCTGCCCTTCTGCATAGCGGCGGCCCGAGAGGTCGTAGATGCCCTGGGGCACGATGCTGGGTGCTGTCACGCCATCGATGGCCGACCCACCCTCTCCACGAGAGAAGTCGCACACACGATTGCTCATCGTATTGAGGGCACGCACATCGGTGGATGTCAGTTCGCGGCGGTATATGATGAGGTCGTCCACGCAGCAGTCAGCGCTGCCCCAGAAGGAGCCGAGTCCGAGATAGAAGTATCTGTAGGCAGTGAGCTGCTCCAGCAGTCTCTCCCACTCCACCGTCTTCGCCGTCGTTGCCCCCGATGCCGAGGCCACCGCATGAGCGGCCTTCTTCACGCCGTTGACATAGAGTGCCACACCATTTGTAGGGCCCACGGTGAGCGTCACCAGGGCCCACTTGCCCACGGGGATGTCTGTGTAGGTGCCGTTGTTGGGGTGATTGATGTCAAACCACTTTCCGGCATTGTCATTGTAGCCCATGTAGGCATTGCCGGTGAGGTAGAAGCGTGAGCCCTGGGCTGCTGCCGATGTGGCATTGAAGAATCCCCACACAGCATCCCACACATTGTCATCCGTACGCTTCACCCACATCGAGACGGTCATGCCGTCGAGGTCTGTGATGCCCTTCAGGGGGTTGGGCATGCGGGTGTATGAATTGCTGCCCTGTGCTCCGAAGTTTTGGTGGAGCACCTTGCCGAATCGGCTATAGTCATCCTGCAGAGCGGGTTTGGTGCCTGTAGTGCCAAAGGTGGTCTTCTGCTCCCCGTCGTAGGCATTCTGACAGGGAGCCTCATCAAAATCATAGTAGGCCACGATGCCCGAGAGGTAGTCGCCGGCGGGGATGATTTCCTTCTGAGCCTTCACGTTGTAGGTCTGTTCCCAATAGTAGTCTCCCGAGGTGAGTCGTGCTGTGAGGGTGACAGGTTCGGCAGCGGTGAGACCAGCGGGGTTATACTTGCCCGTCTCGCTGATGATGTCGGGGCGCGAGGAGGTCCACGTCAGCGTCGTGTTCTCCTCGGTAGGAAACATCAGGTTGATATTGCTGCTGTATGTGTTGCCGTTCTTCACGGCTATCTCGTTGCTCTTGTAGTTGTAGGCCACGGCATAGGGGGCCTGCAGTTTGTATCCCCACACGCTCACACCCGCCGTGCTCTGAGCTGTCAGGGCTATGGCTCCGAGCGAGGTGCGCTCCAGTCCCCTCTCAGTGGTGCCGCTCACGTGCTGCTCGCACCACACGCCATAGTAGGTCGTCGCTCCCAGGCGTAGCGTCACGTATGCCGTGCCGTCCTTGGTGGTCCAGCTGCCGGTGTAGGCTCCCGTCACTCGTCCGTCCTCGGTGAGCGTCACCTCCACGGGAGTGCTCTCCTCAAAGTTGGCATGGTCCTGGCGATAGGGATGGAGCAGCAGGTGGTAGGTGCCCACTAACTGTTCGGTGGTCCAGGGGCATCCCTGTGCGATGTCAGCATCGGTCTGTGTCTCCCCGGCATAGGCAAAGGGAGCTGCCACGGGCCATCCCTTCTCGTTGAGGAAGAGTTGGTGTACGCGCACCTGATGCCATGCCGTGCCATTGTTCATCTTCGTGTGGTACACCACGAATGTGCGCCCCGCATTGTCCGTGCAGGCCGAGTTGTGACCCTGTGCACACACACCCACGGTCTGGTTGCCCCAGTGGTTGTAGGCACCCATCAGTTTCATGCCCGCATTGCTGCGCGAGTTGGGGCCGTAGTTGAGCACGTAGCTGGTGTATGTCGCTGCCGTGCCGCTGCCGTCTGTGTAGGGGCCCTCAGGCTTTTCGCTGCGGAAGACGCGCATCTCGTAGCCCCCATCGGGCGAGTAGAACCCATCGCTCATGAAGAGGTAGTAGTGGTCTCCGATGTGCTGTATGTACGAACCCTCGCCGCTGACGTAGCATCCTCCGGCTATCTTACGTCCATAGTAGGGGTCGCTCACGCCGGCCATGCCCTTGGCGGCATAGTCGCTGGGGTAGGTGTAGGTATAGTCGCGCAGACCGGTCTGCTTGTCGAGCTTGAGCATGAAGATACCGCCGCTCCACGATCCGTAGGCCATCCATAGTTCGCCCTCTTCGTCGTAGAACACGCAGGGGTCTATGCAGTTGGGCCAGTAGTTGCCCGTGTCCGTTCTTTTGTAGCGTGCAGGCATGGTGGTCTCGCCTGTGGCTATCTCATAGTCGGTGTCGGCTATCGTTGGTGCAGCCACGCCGTCGTAGGTCTGTCCGTTGAATCCTCCCATCACCACGGGGCCCTGGTAGGTGAATGGCCCTGTGGGCTGATTAGCGGTGAGCAGCACGATGATGCTGGCCCAGTGGTCACCGTTGAGGCTGATGTACATGCACCACTTCTGCATCTCTTTATTATAGATAATGTCGGGGGCCCACATATTGCCGTCCACCCACGCCTCGCGGTCTGCGGCATAACGGTTGGCATAGGCCTCGGCATCGATGTTGGGCATCGTCACCTCCTCGCCGCGGCAGTTCTTCACGCGCACCACCTGCTGCTTGTTGAAGGCCTCGCGATGGTTGCATGCCGTGCCTTGGCTGTCGCCCTGGGCCATCAGTTTCACAAAGGTGCTGCTACCCGCGCTCAGGGGGGTCCACGTCTGCAGGTCGCGGCTCTGTGCCACGCCCAGGTGTGAGCCCCACACCGTGTACATGCCTCCACGCAGCACCACCGAGGGGTCGTGTATGCTCACCCCCGATGCCATTTGTGTGGTGTATAGATTGTTGATGTCGCTCAGCGACAGCTGTGTCTGTGCCTCTGTGGCGAGGCCCCATGCCGCAAAGGCCAGGATAGTTAGTATTGGTCGTTTCATCGTATTTTGAATTGTGAGATTTTTAGAATATAGGGGGAACAGCCATGCTTTCAGCACCGGTTGTGTGCTGAAGTATGCTATAAGTTTCTTAATGAGTGCTTCCCGGTCCATATAATTTACATCTTGTTTCGTGCTGCAAATATAGATAAAAGTCATTGTATCGGCAACCGAACAAGAAAAAACATTTGAGGTTTTGAGATTGTAGGAGGTGAACGACCATAGTCGATTGGGGGGTAGGGAGAATTCACATAGCACGCCCTGAAGGAGCGTGTTGCAGGGAGGAATGCCCAATCCTATCCAGGAGGAATGCCCAATCCTATCCGGGAGGAATGCCCAATCCTATCCGGGAGGAATGCCCAATCCTATCAGGGAGGAATGCCCAATCCTATCAGGGAGGAATGCCCAATCCTATCCAGGAGATTTCGAGTGATAGAATAAGATTTATCTGTCGGATGAACCTAAATGTCAATCCGAAGGATCTCCGTAGAATCAGGGGAGAGGAAAATAGTTTACTTTCTGAGGAGAGGGGACCTGTTCTCCCCCACCCTATGGATGAAGAAGCAGGGGAAATGTTGGCGGGATGGATTTTTTGGTTTACCTTTGCACCACCACACTATATATTGTAATAGCATGAAAAGACTAATCCTATCCGTTGCTGCCATGCTTATGATGGGTGGCAGCATGGCACAAGAGACTTATACCCCCTCGGTGGAGAATGTGGCTTCGCGACAGGAGTTTGCTGATGCCAAACTGGGCATCTTCATCCACTGGGGCATCTACAGCATGTTTGCCCAGGGGGAGTGGTATCTGCAGAATGCCGACATCGACCGCGAGGAGTATGCCAAGGCAGCTGATGCCTTCTATCCCCACCGATTCTCGGCACACCAGTGGGTGAAGGCCATCAAGGAGGCAGGGGCCAAGTATATCTGCATCACCACGCGCCACCACGACGGATTCTCGATGTGGGACACCCGCGAGAGCGACTACAACATCGTCAGGGCGACCCCCTTCGGGCGCGACGTGATCAAGGAACTGGCCGAGGAATGCCAGCGCCAGGGACTGCGCCTACACCTCTACTACTCGCACATCGACTGGACACGCGACGACTACCCCATGGGGCGCACGGGTCTGCACACGGGCAAGGACCCCAAGAAGGCCGACTGGCCTCATTACTATGAGTTTATGAACCACCAGCTGACCGAACTCCTGACGGGCTACGGGCCCGTGGGCGCTATCTGGTTTGACGGCTACTGGGACCGCGACCAGGACCCCACCCCATTCGACTGGCAGCTCGATGAGCAGTATGCCCTCATACACCGTCTGCAGCCTGGTTGCCTCGTGGGCAACAACCACCACACGACGGTGCACCCGGGCGAGGACATACAGATATTCGAGCGCGACGTGCCGGGCGAGAACAAGGCAGGACTGTCGGGACAGGCCATCAGCCGACTGCCCTTAGAGACCTGTCAGACGATGAACGGCATGTGGGGCTACAAGGTGACGGACCAGAACTATAAGTCGGTGGACGACCTGATACGTCTGCTGGTGACGACCAGCGGCAAGGGGGCCAACCTGCTGCTCAATATCGGTCCGCAACCTAACGGCCAACTGCCTGCTATGGCCATCGACCGCCTCAAGGGCATCGGCGAGTGGACATCGCGCTATGGGGAGACCATCTACGGCACCACCGCCGGCGCCATCGATCCCCAGGAGTGGGGCGTGACAACACGCAAGGGCAACACCACCTATGTGCACGTCCTGCAACAGGGACTCACCTCCGTGACCATCCCCGCCAATGCGCTGAAGGTCAAGAAGGCCACGGCCTATGACAGCAACGACCCCGTCAAGGTGAGCAAGGGCAAGGGCACCATCACCCTGTCATGGCAGAAACCCACAGAGCAGGTGGACTTTATCATCAGGATCAACTGAAGGAATAAGACCAATTAGACCAATTAGGCCAATTAGGCTAATTAGACCAATCATACCAATTACGATTATGACTACACTCGAGATTTGTTGCGGCTCTCTGCAGAGCGTCAGAGCCGCCCACGAAGGTGGCGCCCAGCGCGTGGAGCTCTGCAGCGGCCTGAGCGAAGGTGGTGTGACACCCAGTCTGGGACTCCTGGTGGAGGCCCAGGCTATCGGCCTGCCCGTGCATGTGCTGATACGTCCGCGTGGGGGCGACTTTGTGTATTCACCCAGCGAGGTGAGAGCGATGTATACCGACATCATCATAGCCCGTCTGTATGGTGCCTCGGGCGTGGTGATAGGTGCACTCACCACGGATGGGGACGTCGATATGGAGGTATGCGAACAGTTGGTGGCGGCGACCAAGGCGCCGCTGGAGGACAACACGGGACTGCTGCGCCCTGAGTGCTCCATCACCTTCCACCGCGCCTTCGACCTCTGTCGCGATCCTCACAAGGCGCTGGCCGATATTAAGCAACTGGGCATCAACAGAGTGCTCACCTCGGGCCAGGCACAGACGGCGGAGAAGGGCATCGCCCTGCTGCGTCAACTGGTGGAGGAGGCCGGAGAGGACCTGAGCATCATGCCGGGCTGTGGCGTCAGCATCGACAATGTGCGCCGCATCATCGACGAGACAGGGGCCCACGAGATACACGCCTCGCTGCGCTCCCCCATCGAGAGCAACATGCTCTACCACAAGGAGGGTGTCAGCATGGGCACCCCCGGCAGCAACGAGTATGTGTGGCCCGAGACAGATCCGGAACTGGTGGAGAGAGCGGTTCGTCTTTTTATTTAACAACAACAAAAATCTTCCGTTCCTTCCGTTGTTAATCAAGCCCCCCCAGGAGGATGCTTTTTGTAAGCAAATACGGCTGTTATTTGCTTTTTTTGCCTTATTCTTATGTATTAGGAGCGAAAAGGAGGGGCTTTTGATTAATAAGTTGTATATTTGCGCACACTATACTATATAAACAACCTAATTTATTAACTAAAATCAAACTATCATGAAGAAGAGTTTACTTTCTTTTGCCACTTTGATTGTTGCAATGACTTCTTCTGCTGCAGAACTTGACAAGGTCACCTTCCCCTTGGCAGAACAGGTTTCTGTGTCCAGTTACAAGAATAACTGGACAGGCGCAACAAGTATGGGCACATGGAGTTTCACAAACTTCTACAACAACAAAAATGAATGGAACTACATCAAATGTGGTTGGAAGACCGAGGCCACTACCTCTACCATCACTTCCCCTGCCATCTTGGGCACAGTAGAGTCGGTGGTGTATACCATCAACAAGACCTCTGGCGTGACAAGCGCTACCTTCACCGTGATGAATGGCGAGGATGTAGTGAGCAACACTCCCGTGGATCTTAAGGCTGGTGATGTAACCTGCACCGTAAGCAATGCTCAGGTGGGCTACAGCTATGTGCTGACCATTGAGAACGAGAAGGTCAAGAACAATGGCACTACCCAGATTGATGCTATTACCGTCAACGGCGTTGAGGCTGTCGCAGCTGTGGCTAAGCCCCAATTCTCTGTAGCCAGTGGTACCTACTACGAGGCACAGACTGTGGCTCTGACATGTGAGACCGAGGGTGCTACCATCGAGTATAGTTTCGATGGCGAGACCTATACTACCTATACAGAGGCGCTGACTATCGATGAGACCAAAACTGTCTTTGCCAAGGCTTCGAAGGATGAGGACGAGAGCCTTGTTGCTCGTGCAGACTATAAGATTGCACAGAGTTTTGCTTCTCTTGCTGAGCTCTGCAACCTGACACCCACCAAGGAGGGAATCCCCGTCACCGTGGCCCTCAACAATGAGGTGATCGATAGCATCTATGTGACCAAGAGTGGTTACCGCAACGGTATCTACCTCACCTCTGGCAATGAGGCTAAGCCCGCTGTAGAAATATACTGCAAGGACGTGCCCGAGTACTGGACCGTAGGTGGCACCGTTCGCGGCACCGTGAAGGGTCTCTGGAAGAACTACAACGGCACTTGGGAGGTTTGCCCCGACAGCTGGGATGGCATCAAATACACCAAGTTGGTCAACGTAGCCGCAGGCGACTACTACATCAAGAATGTGGAGACCGGCAAGTATCTGGGTGGCGGCAATTCATGGGGTACACATGCATCGCTCGTGGAGAATGGTCAGATCTTCACCGTCGTAGCACTCGAGAATGGCAAGTATAAGCTCGACAGCCACACCTACAACAACGCCACCGACCACTTCCTTGGCGGTGACTACATAGACAACGTCGGCAACGAGTTCGTATTCTCTGAGGCAGACGGCGGTCTGAATATCATGAATGGCGACATGTATGTGGGCGTCACCACCGGTACTGAGGTGGGTACTGCTACCGACAAGGATGAGGTATGGCAGTTGATCACACGTGACGAAATGATTGCCACACTGGCCAGCGCCACCAAGGAGAATCCCGTGAACGCTACCTTCGCTATCAAGAATGCCAACTTCAACCGCAACCACTACCGCCTTGAATTCGAGGACACTGCCTGGTCTATCACAGCCAGCAACAAGAACCTCGGTGGTGGCGACCACTCTAACACCTGTGCAGAGTCATTCCACTCTACCTTCACCCTGACTCAGACTGTGACCGGTCTGCCCAAGGGTGTATACTCAGTGACTGCTCAGGGCTTCTACCGCCAGGATGGCAGCGACAACGACAACCTGCCCTACTTCTTCGCTGGCGAGGAGACCGCTAAATTCCCCCTGCGCACCGGTACAGAGAACTCTATGAGCGATGCCTCAAAGTCGTTTACTGCTGGCAACTACAAGATTGATCCCATGTACGTATTGGTAGAGAATGGTGAGATCACCCTCGGCGCCAAGAACGAGAGCAACGCCAACCTGTGGTGTATCTGGGACAACTTCGAGCTCTTCTACCTGGGTGCTGACGTAGACTACAACGCCCTGAAGAACGCTGCACTCGTGGCTAAATGGACCGAGCTCAAGGCTGAGGCTGATAGCGTATACAAGGAATTTGAGCTTGGCCGTCCTGCTGACGCTACTATCGTGGCTGCCTTCGCTGCTGCTCTCCAGGCTAAGCCAGAGACAACCGCTGAGGCTCTCACCGCAGCTATCGACGCCCTGAGCGCTGCTATGAACGCTGCTGTCAACTCATCAGAGGCCTACGACGCTGCTCTCGAGATGGCTATAATCTACAATAGCTTCGGCAAGGCTGCCAACGTATCCGAGGATATGATGGGCGCTCTGGAGGCTATCTACGACGGCTATGAGAATGGTACTCTCGACCTCACCAATGGCAACCCCATGGTGAATGCCTACAAGGCTGCCATCGCCAACGTGGCTGCACAGGCTACCGACATGACTAACCTCATCGCTAACCCCAGCTTCGAGAATGGCATCGAGGGCTGGACCAAGGCTGAAGGCTGGCAGAACAGCAACCCCTGGATGCACGTGGCTCAGGACAACTTCCCCGAGAAGGTGGGCAACAACTTCGTAGAGGGATGGGTCCAGGGTCCCAACACCCACGCTGACGAGGCTCTGACTCAGACCATCACTCTCCCCGCCGGTAAGTACATGCTCACCGCTATGGCCAAGAACATGCAGCAGGGCAACAACGAGATGCCTCTCGGCTTCTACATCTTCGCTGAGTGGACTGGCGAGGGTGCTTTCTCTGAGGTGACCAACATACCTGAGCGCTATGCTACCTACTTCGAGCTCGAGGCTCAGACCGAGGTTACCATCGGTGCCAAGGCTGAGAACTGCACTGGCAACTGGATCTGCGTAGACGACTTCTGCCTCTATCAGATCAAGGATGGCACCCCCACCGCTATCAGCGGCATCGAGGCTGCCAATGCTGACAAGGCTATCTACAACCTCAACGGTCAGCGCATGCAGAAGGCTCAGAAGGGCATCTACATCATCGGTAACAAGAAGGTGGTAGTGAAGTAATCACTCATCATCATCCCCTGATACAGGCGCTGCACACTCCGGTGTGCGGCGCTTTTTTTGAGACTCTCCCCCCGCCCCCCAGAAGGGAGGGGGCCGAGGGCGATTTTAGATATGGGTTTCATCGCCACAGGATATGGGTCTCAGCACCATCAGGATATGGGTCTTGTTGCGCTGAGATATGGGTCTTTTTCTGCTGAGAGGTGGGGGGCAAAGTGTTAGTGAATAGTGAATAATACTTAATACCTTTAATACTGGTAATGTAGAGGAGAAAGCACATAGCACGCCCCAACAAGCCATTCACGGCCATTTTCAGCACGGAAACATACTGTTGTAGGCCTACAACGGCCATTTTCAGCACGGAAAAATGCTGTTGTAGGCCTACGACGACGATTTTCTGCACGAAAAATGCTGTTGTAGGCCTACAACGACGATTTTCTGCACGGAAACATATTGTTGTAGGCCTACAATGACGATTTTCAGTGGAGAAACATATCGTCGTAGGCCTACAACGACGATTTTCAGTGGAGAAACATATCGTCGTAGGCCTACAACGACGATTTTCGGTGGAGAAACATATCGTCGTAGGCCTACAACGACGATTTTCGGTGGAGAAACATATCGTCGTAGGCCTACAACGACGATTTTCGGTGGAGAAACATATCGTCGTAGGCCTACAACGGACATTTTCGGTATTGCGTTAAGGAACATAGCATGTCTCAGCGGGGCATATATGGTCTGGCTGCGCAGGTTGTATAGTCCTTATAACTTCCTTTTAACTTCTTTTCAAAAAAAAGCCACGCACCGAGGGGAGAGTGCGTGGCTATTCGTATGTGGGAGGGGGAAGTACTTAGAGTTTCTTGATGACGTCGAGTAGTTGCTGGCCGAGGCCGATGGTGTAGCCCTGGCGGCACCAGAGGACGCGGTTGAAGGTGTCGGCTATCAGGAAGACGGGCATGGTGGGGGCCGTGAGATACATGTTGGTCCATATCTCCTGGCGTATCTTGCCGTCGACGTCGGTACCGAAAACGAGGTTGCGGGGGAGATTGCGGAACTCATCGCGGTTGGTGAAGCGGGCCATCTCAGCCTCGCTCTCGAAGAGGAGCACCAGCGAACGACCCCACTGCTCGAGTTGGGCGGCCACAGCGGCTATATCGCGCAGAGCGTGGTTGGTGGGCTCCTGACCGGGAGCGATAAGGCCCACCACGTAGTAGCCGCGGCCTGTGATGGAGAGCAACGAACGGATGTCGCCCTGCTCGGTGCGGTAGAGATTCTCGCTGTTGAAACTACCTATCACCGTCACCTCCTCCTGCGAGGTGCGCATGGTGAGGTCAGCCGTGGTGGTCTCACCCTCGCGGATGGGCAGGAAGTCCATGTGGGCCAAGACGCCGCCATTGGCCAGACGTGTGCCGCTGACGAGCATGTACTGACCGGTGTCGAGTGTCTGTCCGGAGTCGAAGAGATTGCGCCAGGTGGCACTGCCGTCCTCGGGATAGGTGAGCGACACGGGGGTGCCGTCCTGCATCTGGGCCAGGGTGAACTGGTAGTAGTAGCCCGGCGAATGGGCCGTGGTGGTGGGGGTGGCAGAGCGCAGGATGCCCTTGGGACTGCCTGCCTGGTGCTCGCTGCCGCCGAAGTGTATGTCCGTCCACTGACCCTGGTCGTAGACCTGCACCTTGCCCGTCACCTCGTCGATGCGGCTGGCGATGCCCATGGTGCGGGCCACAGAGACAAAGAAGATGTTGCGCGAGTGGCTATCGGTGCGGCGCACCTGCCACACGCTGCGCGGACTCATGCAGAGGGCCTGCGGATTGCGGCTCTCGTCGATGGTCACATGCTCGGCCACCCATGCCACCCACTGGCGGTAGTCGCTGCGGCAGGAGGCAATGAAATCGGGGGAGAGCTCGGTGAGGAAGTACTGCTTGTAGGGCGTGAGCATCTCGTTGCTGACGCGGGGATTGAGCACATAGCGGGCCCAGAGGCTCCGCGGATTGGCCTCGCCCGAGAGATTGGCCGAGACAGGACGACTGGAGAAGAGATAATGATCGGTCAGTACGTCGAGCGTGACATCGCGGAGGTCCTTCTCGGAGATGACATGCAGCAGCGTCATGGCCATCTGTTCGTCGTTGACACCGGTGAGGAACTGCTTGATGACATTGTAGTTGCCCCAGCTCTGCTCCACGGCCCAGTTGTCGCGGCGGAAGGTGGCCTCGTAGGCCGTGCGGATAGAGTCCTCGTACACCAGACGGCGCTGGTTCGCCTCGCGCTGGGCATCGGTGACGGGGGGCATATTGTTGCGCTCGGGGGGAGGCATCAGGTCGAAGTCCACCTGTCCGCAGTAGGAGACGTCCTTGTCGAGACATACCTCGATGGTGTCCTGGCGGCCCATGCTGCACTTGGCAAACCCAAACTGCGCCTCTGCTCCCCTACCCCGGCTGGCCCACACCATGATGTCGCCTAAGCCGGAAGAGAAATGCGTCAGGCCGTCCTTGTCCGACTGGCGGGAGGCGAGGGTGAAGTACTCGGCATAGTTGTAGAGGCGGAAGGAGACGGTGGCGGGCACGGGGCGTCCCTCCCTGTCCACGGTGCGCACCGTGACGGATGCCGTGGGGGCATAGTTGGCGGTGACGTCTATCTCGGTGAAGCAGGGTGTCTGGCGCATCACGGTCTCGGGACCGTCGTAGCGGCCAAACACCTTGGTGTGCATCAGCATGGCTCGCGATGCGGGGGCATTAAACCATCCGAGATTCAACACCGGTTCGGGTTCGCAGGCTCCGAGGAAGCACCATCGGCCATCGACCCAGGCCTCCACCCAGGCGTGATTGTCGTCGGTGTGTGCCCAGCGGGGGGTATAGACCTGGCGGGCGGGGATGCCCACCGAGCGCAGCGCAGCCACACAGAAGGTGCTCTCCTCGCCACAGCGTCCCTTGGCATTGCGCATGGTGGCCAGCGGGGCCGAGGTACGGGCATCGCTGGGGGTGTAGGTAACGTGCTCATGACACCAGTGGTTGACCTCGAGCACGGCTTCGGCCATGCTGAGATGGCGTACACGGCCGCGCAAGGCCTCATAGAAGACGATGCGGGCCTCATCGAGATTCTCATTGTTGACTCGAACGGGCAATACGAAGTGGCACCACTCGCGCTCGGGCACCGTCTTGCCCCAGGGCATCTCCTGGCGGGCCTTCATGCTGCAGGCCACATTGCGCTCCCAGAAGTCGCGGCTGTAGTCGGCACTGTCGGGCAAGGGCATATACTGATAGAGGAAGTCGACGGCCTCGGCCTCACTCGTGGTCTGCGCCTGGGCCGGCAGAGCGGCGCCGAGGGCAAGAACAAGAAGTAGTCTTTTCATTGGGTTTATTGGGCTTATTGGGCTAATTGGACTAATTGGACTAATTGGGCTAATCCGGCTAACTGCTCCTCTCTCACAGTTTCATCGAGAGGGAGATGCGGTCGCGGTCGAGATCGACATCGAGCACCTTGACCATCACCTGCTGGTGGAGGCTGACCACCTCGGTGGGGTCCTTGACGAAGCGATTGGCCAGTTGGGACACATGCACGAGGCCCTTGGTGTGGACACCGATGTCGACAAAGGCGCCAAAGTTGGTGATGTTGGTGACGATGCCGGGGAGCACCTGTCCGGGACGCAGGTCGGCGGGCTCGTGCACCGTGGGGTCGAAGGCAAAGGCCTGGAGCGGTGTGCGCGGATCGCGACCTGGCTTGTCGAGTTCGGCCATGATGTCATTAAGCGTGGGCAGACCCACCTCGTCGCTGACGTAGCGCTGTATGTCTATCTGCTCGCGCAGGGCCTTGTCCTTGAGGAGCTGCTCCACGGTGCACCCCAGGTCCTTGGCCATCTGCTCCACGAGGGCATAGCGCTCGGGATGCACGGCACTGTTGTCGAGAGGCTGGTCGCTGCCCTCCACACGGAAGAAGCCCGAACACATCTCGAAGGCCTTGGCACCCATGCGGGGCACCTTCATCAGTTCGCGGCGCGACTTGAAGCCGCCATGCTCATCGCGGTAGTTGACAATGTTCTGGGCCAGGGCAGGACCGAGACCACTGACATAAGTGAGCAGGTACTTGCTGGCAGTGTTGACATTGACGCCCACACGGTTGACACAGTTGACCACCGTCTGGTCGAGCGAGCGCTTAAGCTCTGCCTGGTTGACATCCTTCTGATACTGGCCCACGCCGATGCTGCTGGGATCTATCTTGACCAACTCGGCCAGGGGGTCCATCAGGCGGCGACCGATGCTCACGGCACCACGCACGGTGACGTCGTGGTCGGGGAATTCCTCGCGGGCCAGTTTGCTGGCCGAGTAGATGCTGGCACCGTCCTCGCTCACGACATAGACCTCCACGCCATCGGGCAGGTCGAGATGGTTGACAAAATCCTCCGTCTCGCGGCCTGCCGTACCATTGCCGATGGAGATGGCCTCTATCTTGTATGCCTCCACGAGGTTCATAATAGTGCGCATGGCCTTGATGCGCTCTGCACGGGGTGGATGGGGGAAGATGGCTTCATTGTGGAGCAGGGCGCCCTCGCTGCTGAGGCAGACCACCTTGCATCCGGTGCGGAAACCGGGGTCGATGGCCAGTACGCGCTTCTGGCCCAGGGGCGACGACATGAGGAGCTGCTCGAGATTGCGCACAAAGATGCGTATGGCCTCCTCGTCGGCACGCTGCTTGCTCAGGGCGGCAAACTCGGTCTCGATGCTGGGCAGGAGCAAGCGCTTGTAGCCATCCTGCACGGCTTCCTCGACGATGGTGGATGCCTCGCCACGACCGTGCACGAAATAGTGGGCCACCTTGCTGACAGCCTGCTCGTCGTCGATGGTGATGCTCAGGCGCAGTATGCCCTCGTCCTCGCCTCGGCGCATGGCCAGGAGGCGGTGTGAGGTGCAGCGGTGGAGGGGTTCGCTCCAGTCGAAATAGTCGCGAAACTTCTGTCCTTCCTCCTCCTTGCCCTTGACGAGGCGGCTCACGATGGTGGCACCGCGGCGGAAGAAGCCGCGCACCGCATTGCGGCTGCGCTCGTGCTCGCTGACGCGCTCGGCGATGATGTCCTTGGCGCCCTGGAGCACCTTGTCCACGGTGTCGATGCCTTTATCGGCGTTGATGTAGCGCTCGGCTATCTGATGGATGGGCTGTCCCTTCTGGCTCTGTATGATGTTGGCCATGGGTTCGAGTCCTGCCTCGCGGGCCACTTGGGCTCGTGTGCGTCGCTTCTGCTTGTAGGGCAGGTAGATGTCCTCGAGTTCGGTGGCATCCCATGTCTGGTCGATGCGCTGACGCAGTTCGTCGGTCATCTTGTCCTGTCCCTCGATGGCGGTGATGATGGTGGCCTTGCGCTTCTCGGTCTCCTCGAGGCGCTCCACGGCCAGACTGATCTGTGCTATCTGCACCTCGTCCATGCCTCCGGTAGCCTCCTTGCGGTAGCGGCTGATGAAGGGTATGGTGGCTCCTTCCTGGAGCAGGGCGATGGTATTTTCAACGCCGCGTGCATTGAGTCCCGTGCTCTTGGTGACGAGCTCAGTGAGTAGTTCTATGGTCATTGCTTGATGATTTTACGGTTGTTGGTGATATAGATATGTCCATCGGTCAGCTGTGTGGCGGGCATGCCGTTGAGCTGATACGTGGGAGCGGTGTGCTGCTGGAGTGTGAGGGGGGCGATGGCCGTCATGGGTGTGCGGCTCTGGTAGACCTTCTGGCGTGTGCCGTCGTAGCCCACAGCCATGATGTAGGCAGCGGCGGTGTCATCACCCTCCCAGCGCTCATTGGGGTAGAGCACCTGTGTGGAGGTGTGTGGACGCTCACTGCCAAGGCCGTGGACGGTGATGCGAATGAGACGGTTGCAGACGTCGTAGGTCTCATAGGCCACGGCATTGCGCACGATGCTGTGATCGATGGTCACCTTGGCGTCGGCGATGCTGTGTGTGCATCCCTCGCCCAGTGTCTGGGGCACGGTGAGGGGGAGTGCGTCGCGATAGATGGGATAGTTGTAGGCCGTGATGTAGTTGATCTCCTCGCCCACTTCGGGGTAACCCTTGGAGCACACGTGGGCCTTGAGCTGGTCTATCATGCCTTGGTTGATCTTGACCCACCCCGAGGTGTAGTCGCCGATGTACTCGCTGATGGGGCGGAGCATGCCGGCGCGCTCGAAGAAGGGCAGGAGATTGAGCCCAGTGCTGTCGCAGGCTATCTTCATCCAGTTGACCTGCTGCTGTCCGGGGGTGGCATAGGTGGAGAGGTAGCCGGGCGTGGTGCGGAGGCTCTCGATGACCATGGGGATGATGTCGGGACACTTGCCGGCCTTGGTGCCCCACAGGCAGAGCTGCCAGAAGGGCACGAGCTTGACGAAGACACTGTGGGAGCGCTTCACGGCCATGGTGGTGCCCACGTAGCGGCCCTCGTAGTCGTAGTCGTCCACCTCGATGGGGGGCTGCTTGGAGGCATCCCACTCAGGGTCGTCCTGCAACTGCCATGCCACGCCCTTGCGGACGCCCTCCTCGAGGTAGGTCTGGATGCTGCCGCCGCGCATCTTCTCATATTCGCCCTGGCCGGCCTTGCCATCCTCGAGTCGGAGGTCGAGTTCGGTGCCATAGGCGTGAAGCTGACACCATGCGGCATAGATGTTGTTGGAGGTTTCGCCGAGTCCGGGCCAGAGGAATCCGTAGGCTATCTGATTGTTGTGGCCCCACTCATGACCGACCACCCAATAGTCGAAATTCTCTATCGAGGGCTTCATGATGAATCCGAGGTAGGGCATGTCGCAGTAGGAGCCCGACCCGTCGGCAGCGATGCCCTTGCGGTCGGAGGCATAGAAGAGCTGGCGGTTGCGCACCTGGCGTCCGTAGCGGAAGAGTCCGAGCATGTCGCGCTGTCCCCACTGTATCTGTTCGTAGATGTCGGTGAGGAGCTCGATGTCGTCGGGGCAGTAGGTCTTCCAGTGCCACAGGGGGAAGGCCAACTGGGCATGCTCGGTGCGCACGATGAAGATGGTGTAGTCCTTGGGCTGTCGGGCCAGCATCTGCTGCCAGTCGGCATTGGTCATGGTGTCCTTGTCCCAATAGCCTCGCACGGGGGCTGCCATGAAGTGGAGCTTGACCTTGGGCGCGTGCTTGTAGTTGGGGGTGTAGTAGTCCACGAAGACGTTGCCCTCGCTCTGGGCCGTGATGAGGTTGATGCCATTCTTGAGCTGGTAGGTGGTCTCTGCCTCACTGTATCCCCATGCCTTGATGGTCAGCCCCACGGGGTCGTCGGCGATGCCCGAGACGGCCACCAGCATGCTCTCGCCCTCCTTGAGGTAGATGCCCGAGGGGTTCTCCCACCTGTTGTAGGGGTCCTTGGTGCCGAGCTCGCGCTGCAGGTCGTAGACGGGCTGGTAGGCCTCATACTGGCCCACTCGGAAACGGCCGTAGTCGCTGCCCTCGGCCAGCATGCAGTCCACGAGGGCCTTCACGTCGGGGTCGTCGATGCCCTCGCTGCTGGTCACCTCGGGGCGGAGTACAGAGTAGACATCATCAGAGAAGTAGGTCTGATAGAGCTGGCTCTTCTCTGTGTCGAGGGCATAGGCCTCCACCTCGGCTGCGGATGCCTTCTCGTAGTAGCCGTAGCGCACGGTGAAGCGCACACGGCGTATGTCGACGCCCTTGGGGATGGGGAATTCGGCGGGCTGGCTGCCATCGTCAAACTTGTCGTCGAAGAAGGTGACCCAGTCCGTCTCGCCCGATGCACTGACGGAGTACTGCACCTCCACTTCGTCCCAATAGCCCTCGGGGTTGCCGTCCTGGCGGGGCACGTAGCGCACCATATCGACGCGCTGTCGCTCGGGCAGCGTGAGCGTCAGTATAGCGGGATCGTAGGAGGCTATCTGCCCCGTCTGCCACACGGTGGATGCATCGCCGTCGATGACATTAGAGGCGGGGAATCCCGTGGCGGCCTTGTTGCTCTGCGCCTTCGAGAAGGCCACACGCTTGAACTGGGCCATCGCCGTGGCCGCAAGACATATCAGGAGGATTGTGGTCAGTGCTCTTTTCATAGCTTACATATAATATATGGTGGGGAGGGGAGTACTCCATAGGGGGGGGCAATAGAGTACTTAATAGAGTGTCAATGGAGTACTCCATCTCGAGCAGAGCGCTCTATTGGTAGGAAGGAGAGCGCTCTGGTGGTGGGGAGCAGAGCGCTCTGCTTGATGCATGCGATGCGCTTAGTATGGTGCAAATGATGCGCATTGCACGGGGAAGGTACTATGCGCATCATGGTGTTTTACTGCTTGTAGAACTTCTTGGTCATAAACTCCTGCACACGCTTGCCAATCTTCTGCTGAATGGCGCCGCCCTCGGTGGGATTCATCGATGCAGTGGCCTTGATGTAGCGCTGCACGATGTCCTGGCTGCAGATCTCGATGCCGAGTTTGAGGTCGTCGGTGGTGAATGCGGGATAGCACATGCGGAGAGTGGTCTCGGGCAGAGATTCGGTGAGATAGGTCTTGATCTTGGCCATCTTCTCGTTGCTCTCGTCGAGTTTGTCGTCGATATCCTCGAGGGCAGCACCAGCGCTGAGCTTGAAGTACTCATTGAAGAGGGTGCGGTAGTCCTCGGGGCAGTCCACCTTCTCCACGGGGGGCAGTTCGCCACCCATAGCCACGGTCATGGTGGCGGTCATCACCTCGGTCATCATGGGGGTCATGTTCTCGGTCAACTTTTTGCAGCTCTCAAGGAACTTCTTGCCCTTGGGACTCTTGTAGACGGCGAGGAGCTCTGTAAGCTCCTCCTCGGAGAAACCATCCTCGAGAGTGGGAGCCACATAGTCGACCATATCGGTGACGAACTCGTCGCTGTCGATGTAGGGAGCGATGACCTCGTCCATCATGCCGTTGAGCATATCGCCGACTTGCTGCAGGTCGTCGCTGCTCTGGCCGCTTAGGCCGGCCATCTGCTGCAGGAGGCCACCGAAGGCCTGCTTGATGCTCTCCTTCATGCTCCTGGGCGAGAAGTTGGAGGTGCCGAGCTCGATGAGCTCACGTGTCTTCTGCTTGTAGGAATCACTCTGTGCCATGGTGCTTAAGCTCATGCACATCAGCATGGCGAGCGACAGGATTGTCTTTTTCATTGTATTATTTTGTTTGTTGTAAGTTTATTATTTAACAACGGAAAGAACAGAATTATATCTTTCTGTTTGTTCCGTTGTTAGAAAATAGTCCCGGTCAGCAGCCGTTGTCTGTTGTCCGTTGTCAGAAAAGAGCCTTATCTAATAAATAGCATCTCGCGGTATTTGGGCAGAGGCCAGAGCTCGTCGTCGACGATGAGCTCGAGCTGGTCCACATGGTAGCGGATGCTCTCGATGAGGGGCGCCACGGTGTCGTGGTAGGCGATGGCCTTCTGGCGTACGTCCTCGATGCGGTTGGCCACACGGCGTGCCTCGATGAGGCGCTCCACATTCTCGGTGATAAACGAACTGTGCTCGCTGATGCGCTGGATGAGCTGCAGGTTGTTGGCGCTCACCTTGGTGGCTGTCTCGGCGGGGAAGATCTCCTTCACCTTGTGCACATTGTCGATGAGCTGGCTCTGGTAGCGGGTGGCCACGGGGATGATGTGGTTGAGACAGAGGTCGCCGAAGATGCGGGCCTCGATCTGTATCTTCTTGATGTAGGTCTCCTGCTTGATCTCGGTGCGGGCCTCGAGCTCAGCCTCGGTGAAGACGTGGGTCTTGGCAAACATCTCGATGGTCGTGGGACGGAGGTAGGCGTCGAGCATGAGGGGAGCACTGCTCTCCACGTCGAGTCCGCGCTTCTCAGCCTCGATGCGCCACTCCTCGGAGTAGCCGTTGCCATCGAAGTGGATGGGGCGGCAGGTCTTGATATCCTGGCGCACCTGCTTGAGGATGGCCTTCATGGGCTCCATGCCCTGGGCGATGAGGGTATCGACGCGCTCCTTGAAGTCGGTGAGCGCCTCGGCCACGGCACTGTTGAGCACAATCATAGAGGCGGCACAGTTGGCCTGCGAACCGACAGCGCGGAACTCAAAGCGGTTGCCGGTGAAGGCGAAGGGCGAGGTGCGGTTGCGGTCGGTGTTGTCGAGCATCAGTTCGGGTATCTGGGGGATGTCGAGTTCCACAACCTGCTTGCCGGCCAGGTTGAGCAGGTCATCTTCGTCACACTCGTCGAGTTTCTCCAGGAGGTCGCTCAACTGCTTGCCCAGGAAGCTGGAGATGATGGCAGGAGGTGCCTCGTTGGCTCCCAGACGGTGGGCATTGGTGGCCGAGATGATGGAGGCCTTGAGCAGGCCGTTGTGGCGGTATACACCCATGAGGGTCTCCACGATGAAGGTGATGAAGCGGAGGTTGTCCAGAGGGGTCTTGCCGGGTCCGTGGAGCAATACGCCGGTGTTGGTGGCCAGCGACCAGTTGTTGTGCTTGCCGCTGCCGTTGATGCCGGCGAAGGGCTTCTCGTGGAGCAGACAGCGGAATCCGTGCTTGCGGGCCACGCGGCGCATCAGTTCGATGAGCAGCATGTTGTGGTCGATGGCCAGGTTCATCTCCTCAAAGATGGGGGCGAGCTCAAACTGGTTGGGCGCCACCTCGTTGTGGCGTGTCTTGCAGGGGATGCCCAGTTCGAGGGCTTGTATCTCGAGGTCCTTCATGAAGGCGGCCACGCGCATGGGGATAGAACCGAAGTAGTGGTCGTCCATCTGCTGATTCTTGGCGCTGTCGTGGCCCATCAGTGTGCGGCCCGTCATCACGAGGTCGGGGCGTGCGGCATAGAGCGACTCATCGACGAGGAAGTACTCCTGCTCCCAGCCGAGGTTGGCAATGACCTTGGTCACCTCGGGATAGAAATACTGGGCCACGGCTGTGGCTGCCTTGTCGACAGCAGCGATAGACTTCTTGAGGGGTGCCTTGTAGTCGAGGGCCTCGCCGGTGTAGGAGATGAAGACGGTGGGGATCATCAGGGTGTCGTCGACCACAAAGACGGGGCTGGCGGGGTCCCAGGCCGAATAGCCGCGGGCCTCGAAGGTGGAACGGATACCGCCGCTGGGGAAGCTCGATGCATCGGGCTCCTGCTGCACAAGGTTCTTGCCGGTGAACTCCTCCACCATGCCGCCCTTGCCGTCGTGCTCCACAAGGCCGTCGTGCTTCTCAGCCGTGCCCTCGGTGAGGGGCTGAAACCAGTGGGTGGTGTGGGTGACACCGAGTTCCATGGCCCACTTCTTCATACCGGCTGCTACGGCATCTGCCGTGGCCAGGTCGAGTTTGGTGCCATTATCTATCACGTCACACATCTTCTCGAATACCTTGGCGGGAAGGTACTGATACATCTTCTGACGATTGAATACGTACTTGGCAAAGTATTCGCTGGGGCGCTCCGTGCAGTTGGGCACAGCCACTGCCTTCTTCTTGAACGCCTCGCCTACAACTTGAAATCGGATTGTTGCTGACATCTATATCTATTATATTGTTGTTGGGCTAATTGGACCAATTGGATTAATTGGACTAATCAATGAATCGCTTGGTGAGACCACCGAACTCCTCGATGCGACGGTCGCGCAGGAAGGGCCACCAGCGGCGCACATTCTCGCTGCGCTGCATGTCGACCTCGACCACCACGTTCTCCTCCTTGTCCTTGGAGGCGCGGTAGAGCACCTCGCCCTGGGGACCGGCTACAAACGAACTGCCCCAGAACTGTATGCCGTTGGTCTGACCGCTGGGGTCGGGCTCGTGGCCTACCCTGTTGACAGCAATGACGGGCAGACCATTGGCCACAGCATGGCCGCGCTGCACGGTGGTCCATGCCTCGCGCTGGCGCTCCTGCTCCTCGGGGGTGTCGCTGCTCTCATAGCCGATGGCGGTGGGATAGATGAGCAGTTCGGCTCCCTGCAGGGCCATGAGGCGCGCTCCCTCGGGATACCACTGGTCCCAGCACACCTGCACGCCGAGACGGCCCAGAGAGGTCTGGATGGGGTGGAAACCGAGATCGCCGGGGGTGAAATAGAACTTCTCGTAGTAGGCGGGATCGTCGGGGATGTGCATCTTGCGATACTTGCCGGCTATGCTGCCATCAGTGTCGAAGACCACGGCGGTGTTGTGGTAGAGGCCTGCTGCACGACGCTCGAAGAGGGAGGTAACGAGCACTATGCCATACATGCGGGCTATCGTGCTGTAGAAGTCGGTGCTGGGACCGGGGATGGGCTCAGCCAGATTGCAGAGGTCGACATTCTCTGTCTGACAGAAGTACAGACTGTTGTGGAGCTCCTGCAGCACCACGAGCTGGGCGCCCTGCTTCACCACGTCGGCTATGTTGTTGGCCAGTTTCTCTTTGTTTTGCTGCACATCAGCCGTGCAGCTCTGCTGGATGATTCCTATTTTCATTGTTTATTGATTGGACTAATTGGACTAATAAGGCTAATTGCCCCCCCTACTTCACCACCCCGAGGGGGAACTGCATGGTGCAGCAGTGGAGCGATCCGTGCTGTATGATGAGGGCCTGGCAGTCGATGCCTACTATCTCGTGGTGGGGGAAGGCCAGTTGCAGTTGCTTGCGGGCCTGTGCGTCGAGCTCGGGCTGACCATAGGTGGGCATGAGCACGGCTTCGTTGACAATGAGGAAGTTGGCATAGGTGGCGGGCAGTCGCTCGCCGTCCTCGTCGTAGGCTGGAGCTGCCATGGGCAGTGGCACGAGGCGATAGGGTTCGCCCTCTGCGGTGCGGAATGTCTTGAGCTGCTCCTCCATCAGGTGGAGTTCCTCGTAGTGCTCGTCCTCGGTGTCGAGACACTGCACATAGGCGATGGTGTCGCAGGGACAGAGGCGCGCCAGGGTGTCGACGTGGCTGTCGGTGTCGTCGCCGGCCAGATAGCCGTGGTCGAGCCAGAGGATGCGCTGGGCATGCAGGCTGCGCTTGAGGCGCTCCTCGATGTCGGCCTGCGTGAGGGGCTGGTTGCGGTGGGGAGCGAGCAGACACTGACTGGTGGTGAGGATGGTGCCGCAGCCGTCGCTCTCGATGCTGCCGCCCTCGAGCACAAAGTCGAGGTGGTCCTCATAGGTGCCGCGGAGCACCTGCTGCTCCATCATGCGGCGGCAGATCTGGTTGTCGAGCGCGGCTTCAAACTTCTCGCCCCATCCATTGAAGCAGAAGTCGAGGAGGGTGGGTCCCTGCTCGGTGAGGAGGGTGATGAAACCATGGTCGCGCGCCCAGGTGTCATTGGTAGGTGCCTCGTGGAGACTGATATTGGCCACCACGGCCGAGGGCAGTTTCTCGTCGAGGAGAGCCTTGACCTCGCTGACGTGGGGGGTGATGATAATGAGGCGCTCGCGGCGCGCTATCTCGTAGGCCATGCGCAGGTAGCACCCGGTGACCTGTGGCAGTATGGGGGCCCAGTCGGTGTCGGCATGGGGCCAAGTGAGTTGCACACCGCTCTGGGGATACCACTCGGCAGGCAGATGGGTGGTGCGCACCTCGGTGGCCTCCGGACCTGCCACACGGTCGAAGCGCAGCGTGCGGGTCAGGTCTTCTATCGTTGTCGTTGGTTTACTGAATCGTATTGCCATTTTTTAGGTTGTAGGTTATAGGTGGGAGGTTGATTGAGGTTATGAGGTCCTATTGGGCTTATTAGGCTAATTGGGCTAATTGGGCTAATCCCTAAAATCCCAAAAGCGAAGCGCCCTAAAACCTAAAACCTCACCTACCATACACATCGATCACCAGTTCGCCAAAGAGGGTGTTGGCCCATGCGAACCATGAGCGGGTGAACTTGGTGGGGTTGTCCTTGTTGAAACTCTCGTGCATGAAGCCTGTGCCGGCATCGGTGGCCAGGAGTTGGGCGATGCAAGCCTCCTGTTCGCTGCGGTTGGTGGTGGTGAGGGCCTTCATGATGATGCTCATGGGCCACACGTTGTCGTAGCCGGTGTGGGGACCGCCGATGCCCTCGCCAGCCTTGCCGCTGAAGAAGTAGGGATTCTGGTGGCTCCATATCATGCGGCGGGTGTTCTGGTAGATGGGGTCGGAGATGGACATCTCGGTGAGATAGGGCAGAGAGAGGAGCGAGGGGGCGTTGGCATCGTCCATGAGGAGATGCGAACCGAAACCGTCGACCTCGAAGGCGTAGACCTTGCCATACTGGGGCGTGTCGACCACGGCGTAGCGCCTCAGGGCTGCCTCCACCTCATTGGCCAGAGCGGTGCACTCCGCAGAGAGTGCGTCGTTGTGGTTCACCTTGTCGAGCACCGTGGCGGCCTTGCGCAGGATGCTGACGGCAAAGAAATTGCTGGGCACGAGGAAGGGGAACACGCAGCTGTCGTCGGAGGGACGGAAGAAACTGGCAATGAGCCCCACGGGATTGGCGGGATGGCCGTAGCCGTAGTTGCTCACCGTGTCGTGGAGGGCACTGGTGGTGCGGGCAAAGGTGTAGGGTGTGCGGTTGCCACGCTTGCGCTGCTGGTCGCGGAAGACCTGTAGCATCTTCTCCACAGCCTCTATCCACTTGGCGTCGAAGATGGTGTCGTCGCCCGTCAGCAACCAGTATTCGTAGGCCAGACGCACGGGATAGCAGAGCGAGTCGATCTCGTACTTGCGCTCATGGAGCTCAGGCTTCATGTCGGTGTAGTCGGACTGCCACTCGCTGCCCGTGGGGCCGAAGTTGAAGGCATTGGCATAGGGGTCGATGCAGATGCTCTTGATCTGGCGGCGGATGACGCCGCGTATCATGCGCTGCAGGTCCTTGTCGTCCTTCATATAGCGCAGATAGGGCCACACTTGGGCGGCACTGTCGCGCAACCACATGGCATGGATGTCGCCCGTGATGACAAAGGTGTCGTCGTCGCCGTCCTCCGTCTTGCTGTAGTGCACCGTGGTGTCGAGGGTATTGGGAAAACAGTTCTGAAAAGTCCACCAGAGTTGTGGATTCTTGCGGAGCAGTATGTCGCGCATCGACTCTATCTTGCGGTCGATGGCCTTGCTGCGGAAGAGGCGCTTCTCGGGCGCCGGGCGCTGCGAGGTGAAGGTATCGGCCTCCACACGGGCCAACTCGGGGATGGTGGGCATCTCCGCCGCCCCACTCAGCGTAGGGAGCGCAAAGAGAGACGCCATGAGGATATGGATGGATTTCATATTGGGCTAATTGGGCTAATAAGACTAATTGGGCCTATTGGGCTAATAAGACTAATTGGGCTAATCGGGCCTATCATGCTACCTCCCTCTATGGGCGGTGCTTCTTGTCGGTGCCCCACTTGCTGGGCTTGCTGGTCATATAGAATTCCAGTTTGCCGCCTTGGATGATGTCCTTGTAGTCGATGTAGCTGTAGGGATAGTTCTTGCCGTTGAGCTTGACGTGAGAGACGTAGATGTTCTGCTCGCTGTTGTTGTGCGACACGATGGTGAACGTCTTGCCGTCGCCCACGTTGAGGTCGGCGCGCTCCACCACGGGAGAGCCTAAGATGTAGCGGCCGCCGCAGGGAGCCACCTGATAGAGACCCATCGACGAGAGGATGTACCAGGCCGACATCTGACCTACGTCCTCGTTGCCGCAGAGACCCGCAGGCTGGTCGGTGTAGAGTTCGCGCATCACCTGGCGCACCTTCTCGGCGGTCTTCCAGGGCTGGCCCACATAGTTGTAGAGATAGAGCACGTGGTGGCTGGGCTCATTGCCGTGGGCATACTGTCCGATCAGACCCGAGATGTCGGGATTGGCATCAGCGTTGAGGGTGCTCTCGGCCAGGAAGAGGGAGTCGAGACGCGCGATGAAGGCCTCCTCGGAGGGGAAGCAACCTACGAGTCCGTGGACGTCGTGGGGCACGAGCCAGGTGTATTGCCAGGGGTTGCCTTCGGTGTAGTCGGACGTCTGATGACAAGGATTGAATCCCTCGCGAGGGCGGAACTGGCCATCGCTGTCGAGGGCACGCATGCACTGCAGCTGGGGATCGAAGAGGCGCTTGTAGCCCATGCTGCGGTTGTGGAAGTAGGCGCTGTCCTCCACCATGCCGAGCATGCCGGCCACCTCGGCAGCGCTCCAGTCTGCGATGTAATACTCGAGGGTCTTGGCCACAGGCTCCCAGTCGCCATGATTGTAGGGGATATAACCCAGTTGTTTCATCCAGCCCATCGAGCGGTTGTCCTTCATCAGACTCGCCTTCATGGCCTCGAAGGCTTCCTTACGGTCGAAGCCTTCCACGCCCTTCAGGCACATATCGGCCAGCACGGGCACAGCGGGAGAGCCCACCATGCAATAGGTCTCGTTGCTGTGGAGGTGCCACACGGGCAGTTCGCCCTGCTCACGATAGATGTGGAGCATCGTTTGGGCATAGTCGGTCAGTTTGTCGCGCATCACGAGGGTCTGCAGGGGATGCAGGGCGCGGTAGGTATCCCAGAGCGACCAGGTGGTGTAGTTCTGAAACGTTACTGCACGGCGCACACGTCCGTCCGACCCCATATAGTCGCCGTTGACATCGTTCCACACCTGGGGCGCCACGAGCATGTGATACATCGAGGTGTAAAAGATGCGGCGGTCGCGCTCGTTGGCAAAGGTGGCCTGGATGCGCCCCAACTCCTTGTTCCACTTCTCGTCGGCAGCGCGATAGACGGCAGCAAAGTCCCATGTGGGCATCTCAGCCAGGAGGTTCTGCATGGCATTGGTCTCGCTCACGGGCGACACAGCCACCTTGACCATCACGGGGTCGTAGGGCCCCACCTCGAAGGTGGCCTGTCCGTAGGGTGCGTCGAGCGAAGCGCTGAGCCAGTGGTGAATGGGCTGCGAGAACTGTGCCACGAAATACACCTCCTGATGGCCTGCCCACCCGCGGCTGATGCGATAGCCGGCTATGGTGTGGTCGTCGAGCTGATACATACGGGCCTGCTTGAGGCGATCGCCCACACCATTGTCGAGGTCGATGATGATGCGCGCATTGTTGCTGCCGCGCTGAAAGGTGTATTTATGGAGGGCAACGCGCTCGGTGGCGGTCATCTCGCACACGATATTGCTCCCGCCGAGCACCACCTTGTAGTAGCCCGGATGTGCCACCTCAGTCTCCTTGCGCATGGGAGCAGCCAGACCCTGTCGCGAGAGTTCCACCTCACCCATGGCTGGCATAAGGGCGATATCACCCAGGTCGCTACAACCGGTACCGCTGAGGTGGGTCTGTGCAAATCCCACTATCGAGTCGCCCGACTGATGATAGCCCGAGCACCAGTCCCAACCGGTCTCGATCTGCGTCGGACCGACATTGACCATACCCTGGGGCACGTTGGCACCCACAAAGACATGTCCGTGGTCGCCAGTGCCAATCATAGGATCCACATACTCTGTGAGGCGCTGACCAAACGAAGCAGCCGCCAACAACAGGGAAGAAAGAATAGCAATTGTTCTCATACGCGCGCAATTTATTGTATGCAAAGATAGCACTTTTCGCCGACATACGCAAGCAAAAAGGCATTTTTATACCCCCTTACAACACTCCTCTCCCACCCCGCATTTGCGCGCCAACTGACCAACCACCCGCCGGCCAACTGCGCAGCATTCTTTGGAAAGCTACCGCGAAGCTACAAGAGAAGTTACAGAGAATCCAAAGAAAACAGAAATCAAATTACGGATTTCACAAAAACAAAACGCGCCCAAGAGGCTTCGTATACACTATGTTTTCGTCCGTCCGTCCAAAACGCTATATATAGGCGTTTTGGACGGACGGACGAAAAGGGCATACGAAAAATCGCGTCGCACACCTTGAACTTCATAAAAGAGATGGGTAACAGCACAAAAAAAAATATGACTGTCCGGGGAAATCAAGACCCTGTAAGAGTCGCTATAGAGTAGCGTAGGGCGTCAACCCTACGTATGGCACTACCCCCTATCCTTTGGCCCTGTAAGGGCCTCCTAACTAATACGTCATGAAAATATTTAGGGAACGATATACAATTAGGCACATATTGTCGCCCGGAAGGCGATACAGCGAAGCGGTCTATAACCCCAGGTGCCGCACGAAGTGGCACCTGGGGTACAGGTATCCATACCACAAGCGCCCGCCAGGCGACCATGCCAAATAGCATATCATTGCCAAACATACCCCCCCCGATTTATCTAATGCTCCCCCAAAACGCGTCCATCCATCCAAAACGCTCAATGCAGGCGTTTTGGATGGATGGATGGCTAAAAACTAACAAAAATGTATCACACAAGCAGCGCCGACACTTAAAACTAACACTTTTGTGTCTTGTTTCTGTTAATTTTGAAACCAAAAGCAGCCTGCAGCACGGTCATGATGGGACTGAGGTAACAAAAGAAACAGAAGGGGGCATACATCAGCGTGCTCACACCGAGCACCGAACTCTGCGTCATGCCACAGGTGTTCCAGGGCACAAGGACGGAGGTGACCGTGGCACTGTCCTCGCAGGTGCGACTCAGCAGACGGGGCTCGTAGCCATGGCGCTCATAGGAGTCCTTGTACATGCTGGCCGTGAGAATGATGCTGAGATACTGGTCGCTGGTGGTGATATTGAGGAAGATACCCGTCAGAGCCGTGCTGCCCACAAGTGTCACACAGTTGTAGGCCAGGCGCAGGATGGCAGTCATGATGCTCTCGAGCATGCGCGTGGCCGTCATCGCACCGCCGAAGACCATGGCGCAGATGATGAGCCAGATGGTGCTGAGCATGCCGCCCATGCCTCGCGTGGCTACAAGGGCATTGAGCTCGTCCACACCCGTGTCGACACTCGTGCTGTCGTAGAGCGCCATCATGACGCCTCTGAACAAGCCCTCCAGACCGCCACAACCGGCTATCTGATAGAGTTGGCCACGCTGCACCAACATCGCTGCGACACAGGCCAGAATGACGGCCATGAAGAGGATGAGCATCGAGGGCAACTTGCGCATGATCATGACACCCGTAAGCACAGGCACCACAAAGAGCCAGGGGGTGATGACGAAGGTGGAGGCCAGCACCTGGCGCACATGGTCGGCACCACCTGTGCCAGCCTCGTCGTGCATCAGTCCCACAACGAGGAAGATGGCAGTCGTAATAATAAAGGTAGGCACGGTGGTGTACATCATGTAGCGGATGTGCTCGAAGAGAGGGGTGCCGACCGTGCTGCTGGCCATCACCGTGGTGTCGCTCAGGGGCGATATCTTGTCGCCGAAGTATGCACCGCTGATGATGGCGCCTGCCACAAGACCCTGACTGAAGCCCAAGGCGTCGCCGATGCCCATCAGAGCCACTCCGATGGTGGCAATGGTGGTCCACGAACTGCCCGTCATCACGCTCACGATGGCGCAGATGAGACAGGTAGAGATGAGAAACCACTGGGGATGGAGTATCTGCAGACCGTAGTAGATCATCGTAGGCACCACGCCGCTGACCATCCACACGCCACCGATGGCACCGATGAGCAGCAGGATGATGATGCTCTGCGACACGTCGGTAATCTTCTCCGTCACGGCCTTCTCGAAGTCGTCGAAGGTGACGTAGCCCGTGAGCATACCAATGCCCACACAGAAGGCAGAGGCCAGGATCAAGGCCACCTGAGAGGCACCGCTCAGCGAGTCGTCGCCAAAGACGGACACCACAAACGCAATGAGTGCCACCAGCAAAGCCAGTGGCACACATGATAACCAGAGAGGAGGCAATCCCTCCTTGCGTATCTTATTCGTCATATAACTTTCGCTATTGCTCAAGTTTTTAGGTTTTAGGGCGCTTCGCCTTTGAGGTTTTAGGTTGGTCTGCTCGTCAACAGAATGAACGGAGTTTTTTCTGTTTGTTCCGTTGTTAACCTAAAACCTACAACCTAAGACCTTAATTTAGCTTACCTTGTTCAGCTTCTTGATGATAGAGAAGATGAAGAGGGCTGCTACCACACAGATGGCTGCCAGGACTCCCCATACGAGGGTCAGCTCCTGGCCCCACAGATAACCGGGAATCTGTACGAGGAAGTTGCCAAGTGCAGTAGAAACAAACCATGCACCCATCATCATACCCTTGTACTTGGGAGGAGCCACCTTGCTCACAAATGAGATACCGATGGGGCTGAGCAGCAACTCAGCGAAGGTAAGCACGAGATAGGTGCTAACCAAGAGGTTGGGGGTGACATTGGCCATGTGGTCGTTCACACCATTGGTATAGGTGGGAGTGGGCAGACCTATCGAACCGCCGATCATCAGCACGTAGGCAGCAGCAGCCACGAGCATACCGAGACCTATCTTGACAGGTGCCTTGGGCTCCTTGCCCTTCTTGCCCAACCAGCCGAAGAGAGCGATGCTGACGGGGGTAAGCATCACCACGAAGCAGGCATTGAACTGCTGGAAGATGGGAGCGCTAACCGATACCGAATCGGGCAGCTGGGTGTAGTTCCAGTAGAGGTAACCAGCAGCCAGGGCTACAACGCCCAGACCGCCCAGCTTTGACTTCGCTGTAGCACCCTGGAATACAGAGAAACCACCAAACACGATAAAGATGGCTGCCACGAGGTTGGTCACGTCGAACATCATTGACTGCACACCCGATGAAGAGGTGGCTGTGTAGTCGCGGGCGAAGAAGGTCAGCGTGAGACCATTCTGATGGAAGGCCATCCAGAAGAATACAACCACAGCCATTACCAGACAGAGGCATACGATGCGCTCGCGGGTCTCAGCGGGTGAGAGTTCGTCGGCAACAGCCTCACTGCCAGCGTCCTTGCTGGTCTTCTTGGCGGTAGTGATGACCTGCTTGAAGGTGGGCTTGCCCAGATAGTAAATAAGGATAGAGAGGATGAGCGAACCGCAAGCCACAGCAAAGGCATAGTGGTAAGAGTCAGCCTCGCTCACACCGAGAGAGGTCTGTGCCCACTCCATGATCTTGATGGCAGCGGTGGGTGCAAACATGGCACCTACGTTGATGGCCATATAGAAGAGCGAGAAACCAGCGTCGCGCTTTGCAGCATACTGAGCGTCGTTGTAGAGGTCGCCCACCATGACCTGGAGGTTACCCTTGAAGAGGCCCGTACCCATACTCACGAGCACCAATGCAGCAGCCATAGCGATGATGGCCAGCGAATTGGCACCGAGGGGGAGCGACAGGAGCACATAGCCCGCAAACATCACAAAGATACCAATGGTGACCATCTTGCTATATCCAAACTTGTCGGCCAGCATACCACCAAAGAGGGGGAGGAAGTAGACAAGCATCAGAAAACTTGAGAAGATGGTACTGGTCAGTTTCTCATCAAACTGGAAGTTTGCCTGCAGAAACAAGGTAAACACGGCCAACATAGTGTAGTAACCAAAGCGCTCACCGGTGTTGGCAAGAGCAAGCGCCCAAAGGCCTTTAGGTTGTCCTTCAAACATAATAAATCTGAGTTTAAATTGATTTAGATTATTTTTTCGCGGGCAAAGATAGCAAAAATAACGCATTTGCGGGCACTTCGATTTAACTTTTTATAACTTTGCAGTAGCAAAAGCCAAAAGCATTAAGCAAAATCATCATAAATTAATGAAACACATCAACCTACGTCCCCGCCTTCTCGACTGCATCAAGGGATACAATCGAGATACATTCATGAAGGACCTCATGGCAGGTCTTATCGTGGGTATTGTGGCGCTGCCTCTGGCCATCGCATTCGGTATCGCCAGCGGCGTAACTCCCGAGAAAGGTATCATCACGGCTATCGTGGCAGGTTTCATCATCTCACTCCTTGGCGGCACCAAGGTGCAGATCGGAGGTCCTACGGGTGCCTTCATCGTCATCATCTATGGCATCGTCAACAATCCTGAGTACGGCCTCCAGGGTCTGCTCATCGCCACCATGCTGGCTGGCGTCATCCTCATCGCCCTCGGAGCCTTCAAGCTCGGCACCGTCATCAAGTTTATCCCCTATCCCATCATCATCGGTTTCACGGCCGGTATCGCCGTCACCATCTTCACCACACAGATGGGCGACGTGCTGGGCCTGACTCAGCAGGTGGCCGACAAGAGCGGCGAGATGGTCACCGTGCCCCTCAAGACTCCCGGCGACTTCGTGGGCAAATGGATATGCTATGCCAAGAATATCAGCACATTCAACATCTGGAACTTCCTCGTGGCCATCGGCAGTCTGCTGGTCATCATCTTCTCGCCCAAGGCCGTGAGCAAGATTCCTGTGCTCAACAAGATACCCGGTTCGCTCTACGGCATCGTGCTCGGCACCGTGGCTGTACTCATCCTCAGCCAGTGTGGCATCAACAGCGTCGACACCATAGGCGACCGCTTCGAGATACAGAGCAAACTGCCCGAGATGGTCGTACCCGCCATCGACTTTGCCATGATACAGAAGCTGATGCCCGTGGCCTTCACCATCGCCATCCTCGGCGCCATCGAGAGCCTGCTCAGCGCCACCGTGGCTGACGGTGTGATCGGCGACAAGCACGACAGCAACATGGAACTCGTGGCTCAGGGGGTGGCCAACCTCGCCACTCCTCTCTTCGGAGGTATCCCCGCCACCGGTGCCATTGCCCGCACCATGACCAACATCAACAATGGTGGCAAGACCCCCGTGGCTGGTATCATCCACGCCATCGTGCTGCTCGTCATCCTGCTCGTGCTCATGCCCCTGGCCAACTTCATCCCCATGGCCTCGCTGGCTGCCGTACTGGTGGTGGTGAGCTACAACATGAGCGGCTGGCGCTCTGTCAAGGGCCTGCTCTCCAACCCCAAGAGCGACGTCATCGTGCTCTTCGTCACCTTCTTCCTCACCGTGGTCTTCGACCTCACCATCGCCATCGAGGTGGGTCTGGTGCTGGCATGTGCCCTCTTCATCAAGCGTATCATGGAGACCACCGAGATCTCTGTCATCAGCGATGAGATCAACCCCAGCAACGAGGCTGGCATGAAGAGTCTCAACCAGGAGAACCTCACCATCCCCGAGGGTTGCACCGTATATGAGATCAATGGTCCCTACTTCTTCGGCATTGCCAACAAGTTTGACGAACTGCAGACCAACATCGGTACGAAGCGCCCCCAGGTGCGCATCATCCGCATGCGCCGCGTGCCCTTCATCGACTCTACGGGTATCCACAACCTGCAGAACCTCATCCAGGCCAGCCACGAGCAGGGCATACACATCATCCTCTCGGGTGTCAACCCCAAGGTGCACGCCCAGCTGGAGAAGGCTCAGTTCTATAGCCTCATGAACGAGGATCACATCTGCCCCCACATCGACGTAGCCCTCGAAAAGGCTCGCGAGATACTGTCTTGAAGTGCTCTCTGACAACAGACAACGGACAACGGACTACGGCTGCGGACTGTTGACCTCCTGACTCACACGAAAAACTATTGACCATATCGCACAACAAGCGTGGACTTCTGCAAAAGGAGGTCCACGCTTGCTTTATGGGGGCGGCGAAGCAAAGTTCACATAGCACGCCCCGCGCTCGGCATCCCGAAGGCAAAATTGGGCTATGAACTGCTGCCCCTTCGGGGCGTATTAGAGTCTATTTTTCTTTATTGATGATTTTTCTACCCCCCTACCTTTTTAGTTATCCCCCCACCTTATATTATTACTGTCCGGGGAAATCAAGACCCAGTAAGGGTCGCTATAGATTAGCGTAGGGCGTCAACCCTACGTATGGCATTGCCCCCCCTATCCTTTGGCCCTGTAAGGGCCTCCTGACTAATACGTTATGAAAATATACTCCAACGAGCTCTCTCTGCATGCTATCACCTCAGCACGCGTTTCTTGCCCTGGCTCACCACGATGCCGTGTGCAGTTTGCTCGGAAACGGGCTTGCCTGAGAGGTCGTAGAGGGGGGATACAGCACCCTCTGCCACCACGGTTGAGATAGCCGTTGGTGTGTAAAAATCTCCGATGAGGAAATAATCCTTCACGCGGGCTGCTGCAGAGGTGACCTTGAGGTAAGCCTCACCGGCAGGACAGACGTCGGAGTCGACGCGGAAGAAACCTGTGCCAAGGCCCTCACGCGTCTCAAGACGGTAGTAGCTGACGGCATCGGATGTTACAAGACTAACAGGAACGCAGTCTCCCAAGAGTTTGTTCATGCTCAAACTAACGGGAGATGTTACACTGGGTTTGAGACGTACCACACTGCCTGGAGCACCATGCACAAGCACAGAAGCACCAGCGGGGAGCGTACCATTCACTCGCTTCATTTTCAGCGTATCTACGTCCGTGTCGAAATTGCTAACGTAGTAGATATCCGCATCAGAGTCCTTCAGGCTAACGGGGTATGGCACCGAGAGGGCAAGCCATCCAGACTCGGGTATGTTACGTTCGATTGTTAGTTTTGTAACAGGGTCGAAGCTCAAATGAGGTGGCTGATTATAGGCACAGTTCTGATTGACCACCTGCGCGCGGTAGTTCAGGTCGTCCATCAGGTGGGGCAAGGCATAAGGCGACTCAAAACTGGTGAAGTTGATGTAGAGATGATTGTTCGCATTATTCCAAGTGACGAACTCCTCGCGCCAGTCTCCTAAGAGGTCACCCTGGACGCAGGGATTATTCTTCGTATAGTTGTTGAGCGAACCCCAGAGATAGTTGCCGCCATTGAACTGGTAGCGGTCGAACGACTTGCTCGAGGGGTTCCAGTGAGCAATGATGCTCTTGTCGAAAAACTCGTCGTAGAGATCGCCGTCCCAGTAGACTCGGGCATTGACACTGGCACCACTCGAACCGAGGGCCCACGACGAGGCATTGACGCTCTGGTCGGCACAGTTGTACATCTGGGCACGGGCACTGCTGAGGAACTGCCAGTCGTCGCGGCTGCTATCGAAATGGGCCGCCAGACCACGGCCTGTGTCGCCGCTCTCCGTCTGACGCATCAGTATCTCACCGGTGCAGGCATCGCGGATATCGATGCCATAGGGACTCTTCTCGTGACACATCAGCACCTCCAGACCCTCGTGGTCGGGCAGCATGTCGCCCAGATGGAGGGCATCGCCATGCCCCAGATTGGTGCGGTAGAGACAGGTGCCGTCATGATCGAGACAGGCCGAACCATAGACAATCTCCTGACGGCCATCACCATCCACATCACCCACTGACACCCAGTGAGCACCCTCGCCATAGACGGTCTTGGTGAGCGTCTTCGAACGGCCGTCGCCATAGTCCAGACGACCATTCGAGGCCGAATAGGCACGGTGCACCCAACGCTCACGAAGTTGCTCGCCATCAAAGTCGTAGGCACCGATGAAGGCACCGTTGTAGTAGCCACGGGCAAAAATGGGACTGGGATTGCTGTCCGGACCGTCGAGATAAGCCAGGGCAGCCAAATAGCGCTCACTGCGGTTCTGCTTGCTGTCACCCCAGTAGGCCTCACCCGTCTTGTAGTCCGTGTGGTAGGGAATGGTGCTGATTTCTGCTCCGTTGAGACCATCAAAGACAGTGATGTACTCTCCGCCATGATCCTGCTTGCCACGACTGCTCAGGAGATTCTCCGTGGGTGAGTCGTTGCCCAGGAGCACATAGTTGCCCTGGCCGTCGATGGTGCCAGGAGCCGTCTTGCACATAAATTCGCCATAGCCATCACCATCGAGGTCCCAGGCGATGAACTGCACGGTGTGGGCACTGTTAAAGATATTGGGACCGAGGTCGATGCGCCACAACTGTGTGCCGTCGAGCTTGTAGCAGTCGAAGATGGGATTGCTGGTCGTACCGTTCGAGGCAGCGTCCTTCTCATTAGATGGCGCCCACTTGAGGATGATTTCGTACTCACCATCACCATCCATATCGCAGAATGAAGCATCGTTGGGCGTGTAGGTGGCACCATTGCGCAGGTCGACAGGCGTCTGGGTGGGTATCTCGAGACTCTGGTTTTGCCATGTCTTGCCACTCACCACCGACTCCAGCAACTGATCGTTGGCATCATACACCTCGAGGCGATAATATGAGGTGGTGCTGCCCGAGGCATCGCGATAGTTGGTCTTGGTGGTGATATAGTTGCCATTGTTGACCCTGGTGGTCTGCGCCGCAGCACTGTTGCCACGCCACAGTTTGTACTTCACCGCACCTTCGTCCGAGGGACGACGGCGCCACGAGATGAGATTGCCCGTGCCGCCACTCTGTGCCAGACTGACAGATACCAAACCACGCCCCAGGGGTGTGGCCTCAGGCTTCTGAGGACGACCACCTATGGCAAAGCGTACTGAGAAAGAGAATACCTTGTTGCCCTGCTGAAGCACGGTCACAAGAGCCTGCTTGTTGGCATAGGTCACCGTGGCTTCATAACCGGGGGCAGCCTCGACCGTAAAATCAGTGGGATCGGCACTGAGGCGGGTGGCATAAGAAGCAGAGCCACCATTCTGCACCCCGCTGACGAGGTCAGTCAGATTGATGGCATTGCCCTCAGCATCGCGACAACCGAGATGCGTCACGTAGTGGTCGGCAGCAAAGAGGGGCTCGTCGACCATACCCTCGACCGTGACATTGCGAAAGGCAATGGCCTTGGGCGAGGAGGTGTCCGTACCATTTATATTATAGATGTAGAGGATAACAATGAAGGCCTTGCCCTCGACGAGCATATCATTGATGACGTACTCGTGGTGGCTATAACCATTGGGATTGCCCTGGTCCACCTTGTTGCGCAGCGGAGCCACCGCCGAAGCCAGTGTCACCTCGGTGCCTCCGCTGGGCTTGATGACCACATCGATGTTGCCGCCATCGGTGCCGCATTTGGCTGCATCAAAGGAGAGACGCGTGGGCTTGAAGGTGTGGCCCGACTGAGGAGTGACGCCAAAACTGATACAATGACCAGCAACCTTGCCCGTCTGGCGTGTATCAACATAAAACATTGAAAACGAGGGAGTATATACTACCGGTTCATAGTCCTCTGTCGAATTTGATACACTCATTTCTTCCACTTTTGATACATTACTGCCGCTCAGGTATGAGGAAGTGACGAGCGATTTGGCCTCTCCGTCAGCTGTAGAGGCCGCGAGGTTGGCGCTTTGGGCAAGCGTCCATGTCACAGAGGCTCTCTGCGCCGATGCAGCAAGCGCAAGAATACCGAATACGAGGCACAAGAATGTCTTTCTCATGGTTATTGTGTGTGTATGGTTATACGGTTAGGAAAAATTGGCGGAAGCGGTTATCCTCATCAGATAACCACCTCCACGGGGCAGTGGTCGCTGCCGTAAATGTCGGTGTGGATGGTTGCCGACTTGAGCTGTGGCTCCAGACGGCTCGACACGATGAAATAGTCGATACGCCAGCCCGTGTTCTTCTCGCGCGCCTTGAAGCGGTAGCTCCACCACGAGTAGATTTCCTTCTGGTCGGGGTAGAAATAGCGGAAGGTGTCGGTGAAACCAGCCTGGAGCAGGGTGGTCATCTTCTCGCGCTCTTGGTCCGTGAAACCGGCATTCATGCGGTTTGTCTTGGGATTCTTGAGGTCAATCTCTTGGTGGGCCACATTGAGATCGCCACACATGATGACGGGTTTCTTGGCATCCAAGGCCAAGAGATAGGCACGAAAGTCGTCCTCCCACGTCATGCGATAGTCCAGACGGCGCAGTCCGTCCTGCGAATTAGGCGTATAACAGGTAACGACATAGAAATCAGGATATTCGAGTGTGATGACACGTCCCTCGTGGTCGTGCTCCTCCACTCCGATGCCATAGGCCACACTGAGAGGTTCGTGGCGGGTGAAGATGGCCGTGCCGCTGTAGCCCTTCTTCTCGGCATAGTTCCAGTAACTGTGATAGCCCTCAAACTCCAGATCCAACTGTCCGGCCTGCATCTTGGTCTCCTGCAGACAGAAGAAGTCGGCATCAAGCTGGGCAAACACCTCTCGGAAGTTCTTGCCCACCACGGCACGCAGGCCGTTGACATTCCAACTGATGAATTTCATATTACCTTTTACAATTTACAATTTACCATTTACAATTAACAATGTCCGTTGTCTGTTGTCTTCCAACCGTTGTCCGTAGTCCGTTGTCTGTTGTCTACTATCGCCTCAGATACTTAGCCAGGGGCGACTTGATGCGCTTGAGCCCCTTGGCCACACACTTGGCATTGTTTTTGGCGCCCAGTTTACTCGTATGGGTGTGGTCGTTCTTATAGTATGCCTTGGCCTTCTCGCGCCCCAGTTTGTCCATGGAGTCGGCAGCGATGTTGTGGAGATCGACAAAGTCGACGCCGGTCTGTTCGACCACCTCGCGGTACCACACGCCAAACGACTCATTGCGGCGCTCGATGCGGCCATCCTCCCACTCGTTGCGGGGCGTGAGGCTCACCAGAATGGGCGTGGCACCCTTTTGGCGCACATCATCGATCATCTTGCGGAGATACCAGCCAAAGGAGTAGACCACCTCATTGTAGACCTCCCTGTCGTTGCGCACACGGAACACATGACTCGTGTCGCGGGTGCCAGCCAGTTCGTTGCGCGCCTTGCCATGAGCCAGTTCGCGGCCCGCATCGTTGTGACCAAACTGGATGAGCACAAAGTCGCCAGGGCGCAGGTCATTGTAGACCTTATCCCAACGGCCCTCGCGCAGATAGGTACGGCAGGAGCGGCCCGCCATAGCGCTGTTCTGTATGGTTATCTTCTTGGTATTGAATACGATATCAGCCACTGCACCCCAGCCCCACATGCCGTCTTCGTCCTTATCGGCATTCTTCACAGTCGAATCTCCAGTGATGAAAACCACCGGCTTGCCCTCCTCGCGCTTCACACCCGTGGTGGGGAGCTCCATACTGGTCATCATGGCCTTGAGGGGCTCTATCTCGGGATGCGAGCATGCCATGATGCCCTCAGCGGCACTGCGCGCATTGTGACGAGCACCGAAGGCGCTGGTGTGGATGCGGTCAAGATAGAAATGGTAGTTAAACTTCCACTCCGTCATTTCCTCGTACTTACGAGCCGATATTTCGTTGAGATCCACGAAGGGACAGTCCATCTCCTCGGCTATCTGACGCGCCCAGAGACCAAAGGTCTTGTCCACACGACCTACGCGGCCAGGCTGATCCTTGTCGTAGGCATTGCGGGGAGTCAGACTCATCAGGATGGGGTGACCACCGAGCTGACGCACCTCGCGCACAAAGCGGCGCATATACTCGCCATAGCTGTAGACGGTCTCGTGCACGCCCGTCTCCTTGATGGTGACACAGAGCGAGTCGGTGGCGCTGATGCCCTTGATACTGGCACGTGCACGCCCCGAGTCAAAGGGGCCATTGTCGTTGTGCCCCAGTTCGATGATGACATAGTCGCCAGGACGGATGCCCTTCTTGACATCAGCCCAGAGTCTGTTATAAAAGGTACGCGAGGAGGTGCCTCCCAGGGCCTGATTCTCCACAGTGATCTGATTTTCATCGAAATACTCGTGAGCGAAGTAGCCCCAGCCCCACTGACCGTTGTCGCCATTGCCGAGGGTGCCCGTACGCATGGTGCTGTTGCCCACCAGGAAGAGCACGGGATTGCTGCCCCTGCGACTGCTACCAGCCACGGGGCGCGCCGTGGCAGCCTTCTCGAGCGAGTCGAGCGTGAGGTCGACCACCTTGTTGACATCCTCCATGGCCTCATATTTCTTCTCATCCTCAGTCTTCTGTGCGCTGCATGTCATGGCAGCCAAAAGCATCATTGGTATTATCGTCTTTCTCATATTGCGTGTAATTTGGCACCCAAAGGTAAGAAGAATTATTGATATATTCTTGCGCATATCATAGAAAAGACTTACTTTTGCACGGATTCGCACGAAATGTGCATCAAATGACAAGACATCAAAAACACTAACTAACATATAAACACACAATGAGCATGAAAATCGTTGTACTTGCCAAGCAAGTTCCCGACACGCGCAACGTGGGCCCCGATGCCATGACACCCGAAGGCACCGTGAACCGCAGCGCTCTGCCTGCCATCTTCAACCCAGAGGATCTCAACGCCCTGGAGCAGGCTCTCAGACTGAAAGACAAGAACCCCGGCACCACCGTGACCATCATTACCATGGGCCCCGGCAGAGCCGCAGAGGTAATCCGTGAAGCCATGTACCGAGGCGCAGATGGTGGCTACCTGCTGACCGACCGCGCCTTTGCAGGTGCAGATACACTGGCAACGAGCTACGCCCTTAGCACTGCCATCAAGCACGTTTGCCCCGACGTAGACCTCATCATCGGTGGTCGTCAGGCCATCGACGGCGACACCGCACAGGTAGGTCCTCAGGTGGCAGAAAAACTGGGCCTCAACCAGATTACCTATACCGAGGAGATCCTCGACTGCAAGGACGGCAAGATCGTCGTGAAGCGCCACATCGATGGCGGCGTGGAGACCGTGGAGAGCGCACTGCCCTGCGTACTTACCGTAAATGGTAGCGCTGCCCCTTGCCGCCCTCGTAACGTGCGCCGCGTGCTGCAGTTCAAGCGTGCACTGGCACCCATGGAACTCGCTCCCGGCACCACCTACGCCGACCTGCCCTACGCAGAGGAGTATGAAAAGAAGCCTTACCTGAAGCTCGGTCAGCTGACCTGTGCCGACGTCAATGCCGACCTCCAGCAGTGTGGTCTGGCAGGTTCGCCCACCAAGGTGAAGGCAGTAGAGAACATCGTCTTCAAGGCCAAGGAGAGCAAGGTGCTCACCGGCAGCGACGAGGATATCAATGGTTTAATTCAGGAGCTTCTGGCTTCACACACAATCGGCTAACACACAATGAATTCAGTATTTGTATATTGCGAACTTGAAGGCACAAAGGTGGCCGAAGTAAGTCAGGAGTTGCTCACAAAGGGCAGAAAGTTGGCAAACACACTGGGTGTGGACCTCGAGGCCATCGCTGCAGGTAGCGGCATCACTGGCCAGGTGGAGAGTCAGATACTCCCCTATGGCGTGGATAAGTTGCACATCTTTGACGCAGAGGGCCTTGCACCCTACACCAGCAAGCCCCATACTGCCGTATTGGTCAACCTCTTTAAGAAGGAACAACCCCAGATATGCCTGATGGGTGCCGACGTAGTAGGCCGCGACCTCGGTCCACGTGTCAGCTCGGCCCTCAAGAGCGGCCTGACCGCAGACTGCACCGCCCTGGAGATTGGTCCTCACGACGACAAAAAACTGGGCAAGCACTACGACAACCTGCTCTACCAGATCCGTCCTGCCTTTGGTGGAAATATAGTTGCCACAATCGTCAACCCCGAAAACCGCCCCCAGATGGCTACTGTTCGCTCGGGTGTGATGAAGGCTGAGATACTCGACCCCAACTACAAGGGCGAGGTCATCATCGAGGATGTGGCCAAGTATGTGCCCGAGACAGAATATGTCACCAAGGTGCTCGAGCGCCACGTGGAGGCTTCACGCAACAACCTCAAGGGTGCCCCCATCATCGTGGCTGGTGGCTACGGTGTGGGCAGCAAGGAAGGCTTCGGTCTGCTCTACGACCTGGCCAAGGTTATCCATGCCGAGGTGGGTGCCTCACGCGCTGCTGTTGATGCCGGCTTCTGCGACCACGACCTGCAGATTGGACAGACCGGCGTGACGGTTCGCCCAAAGGTTTACATAGCATGTGGCATCAGCGGTGCTATTCAGCACGTTGCAGGTATGAAGGAGAGCGGTATCATTATCAGCATCAACAACGATGAGAATGCCCCCATCAACCAGATAGCCGACTATGTGATCAACGGTAGCGTGGAGGAAGTTCTCCCCAAGATGATAAAGTATTATAAGCAAAACAGCAAGTAAGACCATGGCCAACTATTATAACGAACAAATCAAATTCGAGATGGAGAGCAGTCCTCTCATGCAGAGGATTGCCGAACTCAAAGAGCGCGACTACGCAGACAAGGATGCCTATGCCGATGCACCACAGGACTACGCAGACGCCATCGACTCCTACCACAAGGTGCTCGACATCGTGGGCGACATCACCGCCAACATCATTGCCCCCAACACTGAGGCTGTAGACGCAGAGGGCCCCCACTGTGAGAATGGACGTGTGCGCTACGCTGCAAAGACCTACGAAAACGTACAAGCCATGGTGCAGGCTGGCCTCAACGGCGTGACGATGCCCCGCCGCTACAACGGCCTCAACATGCCCGTAACCGTGTATACCGCTGCCAACGAAATGGTATCGGCAGCCGATGCCGGATTTGAGAATATCTGGAGCCTCCAGGACTGCATCGAAACCCTCTACTGCTTCGGCAACGAGGAGCAGCGCCAGAAGTACATCCCCCGCGTCTGCGCCGGAGAGACCATGAGTATGGACCTCACAGAGCCTGATGCAGGTTCTGACCTCCAGAGCGTGATGCTCAAGGCTACCTACGACGAGGAGAACCAGTGCTGGCGCCTCAATGGCAGCAAGCGCTTCATCACTAACGGTGACTCTGACATCCACCTCGTGCTGGCCCGTTCGGAGGCAGGCACTCGTGACGGACGAGGCCTCTCAATGTTCATCTACGACAAGCGTGATGGCGGTGTGGACGTACGCCGCATCGAGAACAAGCTCGGCATCCACGGTTCGCCCACCTGCGAACTTGTCTACAAGAACGCTAAGTGCGAACTCTGCGGCGACCGCAAGATGGGTCTCATCAAGTATGTCATGTCGCTCATGAACGGTGCCCGCCTTGGCATCGCAGCCCAGGGTGTGGGTATCTCGCAGGCCGCCTACGACGAGGCTGTGGCCTATGCCCGCGACCGTAAGCAGTTTGGCAAGGCTATCATCGATTTCCCAGCTGTGGCAGAGATGATCAGCAACATCAAGGCCAAGCTCGATGCAGGTCGTGCCCTGCTCTATCAGACAGCCCGCTATGTGGACATCTACAAGGCCCTCGAGGATATTGCCCGTGACCGCAAACTCACTCCCGAGGAGCGCCAGGAGATGAAGAAATACCAGAAGTTGGCTGATGCCTTCACTCCCGTGGCTAAAGGTATGAACTCAGAGTACGCCAACCAGAATGCCTACGACTGTATCCAGGTACACGGAGGTTCGGGCTTTATGTTGGAATACGCCTGCCAGCGTCTCTACCGCGATGCACGCATCACCAGCATCTACGAGGGCACCACACAGCTCCAGACCGTGGCGGCTATCCGCTACATCACCAACGGCTTCTATGCCGGTGTGCTGGCTGAGATGGAGCAGCAGACAGTGCCCGCTGAGTACGAGAGTATCATGGCTCGCATCAAGACCATGACAGAGGCATTCAATGCCTGCACAGCCAAGGTACGCGAGGCAGAGAATCAGGAAGTGCTCGACATCTGTGCACGCCACCTCTACGACATGACCGGTTCAATCATCATGTCGCACCTGCTGCTGCAGAACGCCAGCAAGAGCAAGGACCTCTTTGAGCAGAGCCTCCACATCTATCTCAACCACGCCGAGACTGAGGTGGAGAAGCACGCTAAGTGGATCAACAACATGACTCCCGAGCTGCTCGAGAACTACAAGCAGAAGTAATCACTATCACACCATCAAGGGGCAGACGAGCCATACGCAGGTCGTCTGCCCCCCTTTATATCCATCCTATGACCAAACACATACTCACACTTCTCCTGCTCCTGTCGAGCCTGGGAGCAGCAGCACAGGAGAAGGTAGCAATAAACTACAAAAAACGGCTTCAGACCAACGAGGGATGGGGCGTATCGCTCTGCTGGTGGGCAGCACAGTGTGGCAAATGGCCCGAAGAACGCCTTGACTCACTCGTGGACTGGCTTGTCAGCCCCGAGGGACTAAACTACAACATATTCCGCTACAATATCGGCGGAGGAGACGACCCACAGTGGACCAACTGTTCGCCACACCACTTCGGAGCCCCCGGAGGCAAAGGCCTAAGAGCCGAGATAGAGGGCTTCCAGGACGAGCGAGGCGGCGCCTACCACTGGGAGCGCGATGAAGCTCAGCGCCGCATCATGCTGACGATAAAGAAGAAGCGCCCTGATGCTATCTTCGAAGCTTTCAGCAACAGCGCCCCGTGGTGGATGACAGTGAGTGGATGCTGCGCCGGAGCCAAGAAGGCAACCGACGACAACCTTCGCACAGACTACTACGCTGACTTCGCACACTATCTCGTGGATGTATGCAAACACTACAAGGAAGCATACGGACTCGAATTCGCCACGCTGGATCCCTTCAACGAACCCGTGACGGACTATTGGTACCAGAACGGCGGACAAGAGGGATGCCACTTTAGCACCAAAGAGCAGATTAACTTTATCAAGGTGCTCTACCCTATCCTCAAGGAATCTGGTCTCAAGACCGTCATCTCTGCTGCCGACGAAACCAGCGTGGAACAGTCTATACGCGACATCCTGGCCTACGACAGCGCCTCTGTGCTACAGATGGTGGGGCAATGGAACACCCATACCTACCAGGGCAATAAAGAGAACAAGAAACAGATGTATGACATTGCCAAGAAGAAGGGCATCCGCTTGTGGCAGAGCGAGACTGGCGATGGTGGAAGAGGCATCCACGGCAACCTGATGATGGCTCGCCGCCTCGTGGAGGACATCCGCTACCTGCGCCCCGTAGCCTGGCTCGACTGGCAATACGTGGAGGAAAACTACGACCAGTGGAGCCTCGTGAAGTGTGACCACGAGTGGGGCACGTATGAGCGACATGCCAACTACTACGTACGCCAACACTTCAGCCGTTTCGTACCCGCTGGCTACACCTGGGTGGAGGTCAACGACTCACTCGGCCTGGCTGCCATCAGCCCCGACAAGCAGACGTTAGTTTACGTCACCCTCAACACAGACCGGCATCCAAGAAAGGTTGAACTGACCACTCCCAAATCATTCTGTATCAGCGAAGCATACCGCACGTCTCGCCACGAGAACTGCACCCCCATCACCCTTCCCCAAACTAACAAAAATGCCACCATCACTCTGCCTTCTAATAGCATTGTGACAGTGGTACTCAAGAAGTGAAAAGTGAAAAGTGAAAAACGAAAACAGAAAAGTACTTCTGCCCATCAAGCAAAGCTCCTCGCTAACTCGTCGCACATGCTACCGCACAGCCCCGTTGGCTTGCAGACTCGTTGACCACAGACCGTAAACCAGCCTCACCCCAGCAAATGCCTGAGGGCCTCGAAGGGATGATAGAAGAGCATACGTGGGCCCGCAAAGCGCATCACGCGGCGAATACGTTCACGCATCTCTGGCTTGTAGCAATGCACAGTGCAGCGCTCACAGGTGGTCTTGGCCTCGCCAAACTTACATCTGTCGAGACGCAGGTGGGCATAAGCCAGCAACTCCTCACATTCACGACAAAGCGTACTGTTACCCTCCTTATGACGGCAATAGAGAGCTATCATGAGGGCGACAGTACGCTTTTCGCGTTGTATCCTTGACTGACGAGCCACAGCGCTTATCCTATCTTGACGAGGGTGGCACCATAGCCGTACTCCTGGAAGGAGGCATCCTGCCAGGTGCACTTCTTGTAGCGGTATTTGAGGTCCTGAAGGATGTTCTTACGCAACACTCCGTCGCCCTTGCCGTGAATGAAGACAATCTTCTGACCGGCATGCTTGATATGCTCGTCCATGACCTTATGGAATTCCTTCATCTGACGCAGCAGAATATCTCCTGCAGAGAGTCCCGTCAGATTGTCCAGCAACTGCTCGATGTGGAGGTCCACCTCCAACACGTCAGTCTGCTTCTTCTGCAGTTTCTCCTGGCTCACACGTGCCGCTGTGACCTCACCGCGCTGCTTGGGAGTGAGAAGAGCCTCCTGAAGTTCTTCGGCATTGACAAACACCTGACGTACAGCCTTGTCGTCGCGCACCACATCGACCAGCAGGGCAGGCTGACGGAAGAAAGGCGAAGCCTGGAAACAGTTGGCCTTGTAGAACTTCACCTGGTCGAGACGCAGCTGTACGCTCTGGATGGGCTTGAGCTGGAAGGGCTTATCCTGCTTGTAGGCCATACACTGCACACAAAGATGCTCCAGCTCCTGTAACTCGCTGCGCTTGATGCTCTCCACATACTGCTTGGTATTGGGTTCGAGGGTGAGCTGCTGACGCACCTTCCAACTTGCCCCCTCAGCGCTGAGATACTGAATGGTGAGGTAGTAGTTGCAATCATTGATGAGGTAAGCCTCGAAGCGCTTGTCGTTCTCCTCCAGTCCTTTCTGATCGTCGCTATCGATAAAGGCGAGATAGAGATTGATGAGGTTGGCATTAGGGCGCTCCTGAGGCTTGACCTTGAAGGTGATGGGACGGTCTGCAGGATCGTAGTCCTCGTCATCACCGAGGGGGCGCTTCTCCTCATCCTGGAATCCATACTGTGCCACAGCCTCCGCATCAGGGGTCTTGGCAGTCTTAGTGCCGGCCAGCTGCTTTGAGGGACGATTTGTCGCTCCGGTATTGACCTTGGCCATGTTGTAGTCATCGGTGTCGATGACTACAACTTCGCTCTCGAGCATGGGTATCTCAAACCCATCCTCATCCTCTACGAGCACGATGCCCTTGGACTGGAAGCCCGAAATACGGCCTCCGCCCACCTCATTGAGGAATCTTACTTTCTGTCCTATTTCCATATCTGATATCAGTTAGTTTTTCATTCTCCACATGCCCACTATCAGTATCACGGCACCAGCCACAGCCATCAGGGTAATGCGCTCATGGAGCACAATAGTAGCCACAGCCATGGTGACGAGTGTCTGCGAGTAGATATAATTGGTAGCCGTGACGGCTCCGATGCGCGCCATGACCCAGTTCCAGACGAGATAACAACCGAGTGATGCCACAAAACCCAAGAAGAGCAGGTTGCCCGCCACAACGGGGGTGGAGAGCAACTGCCACGAACTCTGGAGCGGACTTACCCAGATGAAGTATGGGAGTATGGTGAGGAGTCCGTAGCCAAAGACCTTGCGTGTGATGAAATCCACAGAGTAGCGTCCCATGACACGCTTCATACAGAGCGAATAGAGGGCCCATGTGAGGGAGGCTCCCAGCGCGAGTGCATCACCAAGAGGATTGAGGTGGAGCACGAGTTGTCCGTTAAGTATCACGAGCACCATACCCACGAATGCCACGAGCGAACCGCAGACCTGGCGGAGCGTCATACGCTCACTCTTGTAGAAGAGGGCAAGTATCAAAGCTGTTAGCAAGGGGGTAGTACCCACCAAAATGCCCACATTGCTGGCCGTAGAGTACTTCAGAGCCATATTTTCGCTCAAGAAATAGAGCGACCCGCCCATCATACCAAGACACAAAAGTGTTAGTTCGTCTAACAGATTTGATGCAAACAAACGCTTGTGGCTAACAAAAATGATACACACATAGGCCATCAGAAAACGAAAGAAGAAGATGCTGGCGGGCTCCATTCCATGAGTGATGAGAACCTTGCTACACACGAATGTGGTGCCCCAAACGGCCACCACCAAGACTGCCACGATGTGGGCAAATATCGTTCCCTTGAAGTCTTTCATCCTTGTACGTTTGCGTTTTCGGAATGCAAAGATACGAACAAAAAATAATTGGCACAAGTTCGGGCATGAATTACACACCTCCGAGGCGGGAATGTCCCCTCGGGACGAAGTAGATATAACAGCAGAGAACAGACAAGGCGACATATCGCCTTGCACAATGGCCCTTTGGGGCATGCAGGGCCTCAAAAAGGGAAAAGCACATAGCCTCGGTGTTGTCCGGGCCATGTGCCTTTTTATCACAGATTAATGATGGAAATTATACCAGGTGAGCGATGAGGTCCTCACGATTGCCGGGAAGCATATCGATGACGGGAATCTCAATCATGGTGTAGCATCCAGGCTGCTGGAGCATGCTGGCGCGTGCCACATTGATGAGTACCTGAGCGGTGAGGGCAGGGTTGTTGATCTTCATATTAAACTCAAAGAGCTGGTTGTGAGTCTTGCCGCTCACGCCCTTGCGGGTGAGGTTGACACCATGGCCTACATCATTGAGTGCATCCACGCTCTCCACCTGGAATACATGGGTCTCATCGCTGGCGAAATAGGGATCAGCCTTGATGGCCTTGGTAACCTGCTCGAGGTCAGCCCCCTCCTCCAATTCTACGTATACCATACGACGGTGGATACCTTCGCCCACGGGGATGGTCATCGAGAGTGCATCCTTGACGCCCTCCTTGCCACGCACGCAGACGCTGTGTCCCATGCTGCGTCCAGGACCAAAGTTGGTGTACGAGAGGCCCTTGGGAGCAAGGCTCTGCATGAGTGTGCGCACGATAGAGTCTGATCCTGGATCCCATCCTGCTGAGATGACAGCCACGGTGCCATGCTCCTTGGCCACTTCCATGAGAGATGCGCGGTAGGGCACGATAGAGGAGTGGATGTCGTATGAGTCTACGGTGTTGATACCCATGGCCAGAATCTTCTTGGCATATTCCTCACAGCTGCGGGTGGGGGTGGCAAGGATAGCCACGTCGACGTCCTTGAGCTCAGCGATGTCCTTCACCACCTCATAGGGGGCCAGTTCTGCGGGCTTGTTTTCTGCACCATTGCGGCGCACTACGCCTGCAATCTCAAAATCCTCACTTGCCTCGAGTGCCTCGATGGCGTACTTACCGATGTTGCCATAGCCTACTACGGCTGCTCTAATCTTCTTCATATATATATTAGGTGTTTTGTTGTGTTGTTTCCACTAAGTAAGCAAGAATGATAAGAAAATTAACATTTTGTCACACTTAACCTTTTCCAACTTGCAAAGTTATAATATTTAGAGCGGCCCTCAAAACAAATTGGCAGAAATATCGCTACACGGGGGTAAAAAAAACGAGCGAACCGCTGTTGCATGCAGTCCGCTCGCTATCCAAGTTTCATACGACTCCTTATCTTTAATAGTGCTGCAAATATACGCCTTTAGATGTGGCGAGGCGAAAAATCATGACCAATTTGGACTAACAAAAGATACACCCCGACTAACATATCGTACAGCCATTTATATATCAGCAGGTTACAAAACTCCGTTTTTTTGCTTGCAATCTGTTTGAGTTATCCATATTATTTGTATTTTTGCATTCGCTAACACTAAACCAAAGATGATAAGGACCCTATTTAGCTTCCTTCCGTGTGCCGTCAGCCTTGGCTGGTTTGTCGTTTTTGCCCTCACTTTCCGCCGAAACGACAAGGCCAAGCGTGTGCTCACCATCTTTCTGGCAGCCTGTGCCATTCTCTATGGCTGCCACTACATCTACTTCACTCAGGGCAGCCTCTCCCACCCCCTCGAATGTCTGTGGACACTTATGTCGCTGCTCTCCTATCCCCTCTTCTTCATCTATCTGTGTCTGCTCACAGCGAGCCGTGTACACCGCGGTGTGCTTTGGGGCATTCTGCTACCCAGCATTCTGGTGGCAGGCATCAAGTATATGGCCCCCTCGGCCGAGATAGACACGCTGCAGAAGATACTCTTTGCCTCGCAAGTCATCGGTGTGCTCCATTTCGGCAACCGTCGTTTGGAGGCCTTCGACCGCGAATTGCACGAGTTTTATGCCGACACCGAGGGCCGCTCCACCGCCCCCATTCGCTATCTGCTTCTCGCCCTGGTGTGCTCCGCATTTGCCTCCACCATCATCAATCTGCTGGGCCGCCCCTACTTCGAGCGCTCCACATGGATCCTCGCCGTTCCCTCTGTCATCTTCAGCAGCCTCATCTTTGCTGCCAGCCTCATAGGCTACAGGCGCCACTTCTCTGTGGAGCAATACCACATCGACACCCAAGACATCCCCGCCACCACCCCTGAACCCAGCGAGGAGTGCGACGAGGAGTGTGTCATCACGCAGCTCATCGAGGAGCGCCAACTCTATCTCAACAAGGACTTCACGCTCAGCGACGTGGTGCGCCTCACGGGGTATAGCCGTACCTTTGTGTCCAACTACATCAATGCGCAGACCCACCAGTCATTCTCTGACTACATCAATCACCTGCGCATCGAGCATGCCAAGCAACTGATGATGCAAAACCAGAACGAGAAGCTCCAGGCCATAGCCCTGCGAGCCGGTTTCTCCACCGAACAGACCTTCTACCGTAACTTCCGTAAGTTTAACGGCAAGACTCCTGCAGCCTGGCTGCAGCAAGGGAGAACTACGAATGACAACAATGGCCTATGAGGCATTCATAACCAACGGTCAGGCAGGGAGCCGTCTTCCTATGACCACAACGAATGGCTGACTGCGGCCCAACCCAGGGATTGGGCCATCGAAATACACTTGGATATATCGCAGAGAGCAAAACAGGGCTAAATGAAAGGCAAGAAGGACAAAAACGAACAGGTGACCACCCCCACAGAGCTCCCCGCAGCCATTCCCACATCTACCACTCCCGAAACAGAGACTAAAGAGAGCGCCCCCACGGTCAGCACATCTACCGACTTCAAGCGCGGAGCCAAGGTGATCTTCCAGGATGACGTGGTGCCCCGCCCATTTCAGACTACGGACTACGGATGACAGACTACGGCTGTTGTTCGTAGTCCGTAGATTATTTATTGTTGACCATTGACTGTTGACCTTCGACTTTTGACCAATTATGGTACATTTGTGTACCGCGCTTTGTCATTAGACAGAATATGCTTACCTTTGCTGCATAACAATAACACATGCAAGACTATGAACACACTCACCATTAGTACATACAAGAGCGACAACATCACCCCATCAGGCGAGACCATCATCATCAGCGAGAAGGAAATAGGCAAATGCCGCGGATGCCTGCGCTGCCGCATACTCAAGCAATGCATCAGCTACAAGGACGATGCACAGGAGTGCATACCCCTGCTACTCGCTGCCGACCACCTCGACATCTACCTCCAGCCCGCCAGCACCATACAGCTCCTCATGGACCGCGTGCTCTATGCCCTGGCCGGACAGGGAGAGGGCAAGACCTTCACCTTCCACATCGAGGACGGCACCGAGGCCGAATACCTCCGCAACCTCCTGACATGGTGTAAATACAAGGAGACTCTCCCCCCGCCCTCCCTATAGGAGGTGGCCTCGCTTAAGGGCTATAATAAGGTAATAAGAGGGAGCTAAAGGGCTATAAAAGGACGTCACCTCTGTGAACATCAGCAAGACATTCGTCCCTTTCAAGCCCTTTAACTCCCCTATTATACCCCTAAAGGCACTTACAAGAAAACCTAAAACCTCAAACATGAACATCCATTTTGCCCCGCTTCAGGGGTATACCGAAGACTGCTACCGACGTCTGCACCACGCCTTGTGCGAGGGTGTAGACGTTTATTATACCCCCTTCATGCGTCTTGAGCATGGCGAGGTACGCTCCAAGGACCTGCGCGATGTGCAGCCCGAGCGCAACCAGGGCATCCCCCTTGTGCCTCAGGTCATCGTGCGTGATGCAGACGAGCTCCAGCGACTCATCGATGTGCTACGACCTATGGACTACCAGCGCGTGGACATCAACATGGGTTGTCCATTCCCCCTCCAGACACGCCACGGACGCGGCGCGGGCCTACTCCCCCACCCCGACCAGGTGGAGCGCATCTGCAGCCTCATCCGCCAGAGTGCAGACATACAGTTCTCCATCAAGATGCGCCTCGGCCTTACCTCGCCCGATGAGTGGCAGACCCTCATGCCCATCCTGGCCGACACACCCCTCACCCACATCACCCTCCATCCCCGCACCGGGGCTCAGGGCTACAAGGGCGAGGTCCTCATGGAGGCCTTCGAGGCATTTGTCCACGTATGTCCCCACCCCCTGGTCTACAATGGCGACCTCACCACCCTGGCCGACATCAGACGCATTGAGCAGCGCTTCCCCACCCTCAGCGGCATCATGCTGGGGCGCGGACTGCTGGCCCGTCCCACTCTGGCCGAGGAGTATAAGAGGGGCGAGGCGATGACCGACACCGATGTCATCCAGCGCATCAAGGCCCTCCACGACGGACTGCTGGCCGACTATCGCCGCATCATCCCCTCCGAGGCTCAACAGTTGCAAAAGGTGCGCACCTTCTGGGACTACATGGAGCCCACCCTGGGCCGCAAGGCCTGGAAGAAGATCCACAAGGCCGGCTCCATGCGCAACTACCTGGCTGCTGTCGACGAACTGGGGTAATTGATCCCCAATTTCTCGCGTATCTTTACAAATCAGCCAATATACAACCTGAAGTCAATCCGAAGTCAATCCGCAATCATCCCGAAGGATCTCCGTAGGATGAGTACGGAAGTAATTTCTTGACACCCCCCCTGACACAGGAGGGCATCAGCGCCGGGCGCTAAATGGCCGCTAAGGGAGGGTATACCTGTCCCCGCAAAAAGACCCGGGTCCTACACCCTACAGGACCCGGGTCTTGTCGTAGTAATACCCGGGTCCTGTCGCGTCAAGACCCGGGTCTTTTTGCAAAGATACCCGGGGGCTTTTAGCATTCTGGGTGAAAAGAGAAAAACGAAAAGTAATTGTAAAGAAACCCTCATGACATAATTTGTAGTCGCCAAAGTTCATGAAAAGGGTTGAC
>CALZKW010000002.1 GCA_945788095.1 uncultured Prevotellaceae bacterium
TCACTTCGTGCCTTCGTGTGATTAATATTTTTCCGTTCGTTCCGTTGTTAAACCACCCCCCAGCGAGTTAAATGTTAACCTATAATTTTCCCGGACACCAATAATTACTCTTAGTTTCCCTGACGGTACTTATCCTCATCCTTGTCCTCCAGCATGCTGAGGTAGGAGTTGTAGCGCGACTGCGCGATGTAGTGATTCTCGAGGGCCTGGAGCACGGCACATCCGGGTTCGTGGGTATGCGTGCAGTTGTTGAAACGGCAGTCTGCACTCACCTGGAATATCTCGCGGAAGTAATGGGCCACCTCCTCGCGCTCCATGTCGAAGGTGCCGAAGCCCTTGATACCCGGGGTGTCGATGATGGCACCACCCTGGGGCAGGTCGTACATCTCGCTGAAGGTGGTGGTGTGCATACCCGTGTCGTGGGCCTCGCTGATGGCAGAGGTGCGGGCCTGAGCCTCTGGGATGAGTTGGTTGAGCAGCGTACTCTTGCCCACACCACTGTTGCCGCTGAAGAGGGTGACACGACCCCTGAGCGCCTCGCGGACTGCATCGATGCCCTCACCCAGGGCAGCGCTGACAGCCAGGCAGGGGTAGCCGATGGTCTCGTAGAGATGCATCACGGCCTCGAGCAGACGTTGCTCCTCGGGGGTATAGAGGTCCACCTTGTTGAAGACCAAGAGTACCGGCACGCGGTAGGCCTCGGCAGAGGCCAGGAAGCGGTCTATGAAGGTGGTACTCGTCTCGGGATGGGCTATAGTGACGACGAGGGCTGCAAGGTCCACGTTGGCTGCTATGATATGGCTCTGCTTGCTCAGGTTGCTGGCCTTGCGTATGATATAATTCTTGCGGTCATCGATGGCGGTGATAAGGGCCGTCACCCCGTCAGGGCTTGGCGTGATGCTCACGTGGTCGCCCACAGCCACAGGGTTGGTGCTGCGTATGCCTTTGAGGCGAAAGTTGCCCTTCACCTTACAGTCAAAAAGCTGGCCGTTGTCCGTACGGACCACGTACCAGCTTCCTGTGTTTCGAATAATGAGTCCTTTCACGATTCTTATACGGTCATGATTTCCTTTTCCTTGGCAGCGAGGAGTTCCTCCACCTTCTTGATGTACTTGTCGTGCATCTTCTGCAGGTCGCCCTCAGCATCCTTCTCGAGGTCTTCGCTAAGGCCGTCCTTGATGCCCTTCTTGAGCTTGTCGATGATGTCGCGGCGTGCATTACGGATGCTCACCTTGGCCTGCTCGGCCTCCTTGCCACACTGCTTGGCCAGCGTCTTACGGCGCTCCTCAGTGAGGGGGGGGATGGCGAGGCGGATAATCTCACCATTGTTGTCGGGCATGATGCCTACCTCAGAGTCGATGATGGCCTTCTCGATGGGGCGGAACATAGACTTGTCCCAGGGCTTGATGGCGATGGTGCGCGCATCGGGGGTAGTCACACTGGCCACATTGTTGAGGGGCACGAGGCTGCCATAGCTCTCCACGCGGATACCATCGAGGATCTTCACGTTGGCCTTGCCGGCACGGATGTGGGCCAGAGCCTCGTCGAGGTACATGATGGCTTCTTCCATTCTCTCTTCGGCATCAGCCAAAGTCTGCTTTACGTCTATCATAATAAAAGGTGTGTTTATTGTTCGATAATTGTTTTGTCAAAGCAAAAATAGGGCATTTTTTTTATTTTTGCAAAGCAAAGCAGACTTTTTACTGAAAAAAGGTTTATATTTGCACCCAATTAGGTATAGTATCACACACTTAAACCCCTACGAAGTGGCAGAAAACCTTAACATAGACAATCGCATAGAGCAGCTGCTGGAGTTGCTCGAACCTATCACCCTGGAACAAATGTCGAGCATCCGCCTGATGAACAGGACGGACACCAAGTTTGTGACCAACAAGCAGCACCTCGCTCGTCTGCTTGAGATGGCCCAGGGGCACTACTATGCACAATTCAATGAGGGGAGCCGCATAGCCGACTACAAGACCACTTACTGGGATACAGATACCCATCACTTTTTTACAGAGCACCACAACGGACGTGCACCCCGACAGAAGGTGCGCGTGAGAACCTATATGGACAGCCAAATCACCTTCCTCGAGGTGAAGACCAAGAACAACCACGGTCGCACCAAGAAGAAGCGTATCGAGGTGCCCGACCAGGAAAACCTCGTGGGAGGCGATGAGTTTGTCAGCAAACTGGTGCGCTTCGGCCTCGATGAGATGCACCCCACGGTGCAGAACCGCTTCCACCGTATCACCCTTGTCAATTATGGCAAGACGGAGCGCCTCACCATCGATTTCGATGTGCGCTTTGTCAACAAAGAGACGGGCCTCGAGACCGGCACGGGCGACCTCGTAATCATCGAACTCAAGCGTGACGGCAATGTGCCCAGCCCTGTGCTCGACATACTGCGCCGCCTTCGCATCAAGCCCTCTGGCTTCTCGAAGTATTGCATCGGATCGGTGATGACCAACAAGGCTCTCAAGCAGAACCTCTTCAAACCCAAACTTGTGAGGATCGGCAAGCTGGTGGCCGCACCGGTGCCACTCTGACCACTGGCCCCCTCGGCCCCCCTCTAACTTCCCCCAAGGGGGGGAGGACTCCTATCTGAAATTTAATACTTATTGATTATGAACTTAGAATCTCTCAATTACCTGTTTGGCGAAAACATCGGTATCACACTGCTCCATCCCATGGAGATGATTTCGCTCGTAGTGCGTTTCTTCATCAACTTTGTCGTGGTGAGTGTCATTGCCCGTTGCTTCTACTACCCCAAGAGCAAGCGTCGCGACTATCTCTTCATCTTCCTCATTATGGCCATGAGCATCTTTATGCTCGTCAGCCTCATGGGTGGCGACACGATGAAGACCGGTGCCGCACTGGGTCTCTTCGCCATCTTCGGCATCATACGCTACCGTACTGAGGCTGTGCCCATCCGCGAGATGACCTACCTCTTCATGCTCGTAGCTGTGAGTGTCATCAATGCCATGAGCAAGGCTGACTACCACTCTGTCAAGGACTATTACGACGGTGTGGGGCTCGCCACCCTGATCTTTGCCAATGCCGTATTCGTATTCCTCGCATGGCTCTTCGAGAGCAGCAAACTGGTCAACAACAGTTGCTCGAAGTTCATCAAGTACGACAACATCAATCTCATTGCTCCCGACAAGCGCGACGAGCTGAAGGCTGACCTCGAGAAGCGTCTCGGCTTCAAGATTCTCTCGCTCGAGGTAGGCATGGTGGACTTCCTCAAGGACTGCGTCCTCATCCGCGTCTACTACGATGAGCCCCAGGACCGCGGCAGCAGCCTCGACCAAATCGAGAAGATGCCCAGAGGATAATCTTCCTAAGGGCTATAAAGGGTGTAAATGGGGAGTAAAGGGAAACTAAAGGGACGATAGTCTTGCTGATGTTTACAAGAGTAACGTCCCTTTAACTCCACGAACGAAGTGAGTCCACTCCCCTTTAATGCCCTTAATTACCTAATAAAAACTATTGGCGTCCGGGAAAACAAATATAGGTTAACATATACCTCGCTGGTAATATGTTTCTTATAGCCAATGCCCCTGAAGGGGGCTCCTAATATAGCGTAGGGGCTTGCCCCTACGTATTGGGGGCATCTTTTCCTTTCGCTCTGTAGGAGCGACATGACCATAACGTATTAGTTAGGCGGCCCTTTCAGGGCCAAAGGATAGGGGACAATGCCATACGTAGGGTTGACACCCTACGCTAATCTATAGCGATCCTTACAGGGTCTTGATTTCCCCGGACAGTAATAAATAAAAACCTTAATTATTATGCTATCACTACGCACTATTCTGATGGGCCTTGCCCTTTTGCCCCTCGCTGCTATGGCGGGTGGGGAGGACGACTTTGGCACCTGGATCGAACTGGGTGCCCAGAAGAGTATCAACCGCCAATGGCATGTGGGCCTCGAGGGAGAGTTGCGCACAGAAGACAATAGCAGCAGGGTGGACCGACTCTCGGTGGGTGTCAATACCTCGTACAAGGTGCACAAGTATCTTAAGGTGGGTGTGACCTACAACTTCCTGGCTGGTTATTCACCCGAGAAACGTAAGGAGAAATACAGCGGCACCACCTGGACAGGCTACAACCTGACAGAGAACTACTGGGTGCCGAAGCATCGCGTATCGCTCGAGGCCAGTTCGAGCGTGAAGCTCTGGAAGTGGCTCCGCATCGGTATTCGTGAGCGTTATCAGCTGACACGTGAAATGGAGGTCAACTACGAGAAGGAGAAATATCGCTACAACAAGGTCGGCACGGACTACGTGCTCCAGGCTGGCTATCCCCAGACAGACATAGATACCCGCGATGCCTGCACAGAGCAGTATCTCAGAAGCCGTCTCAAACTCTCGGTAGACAAGAAGCACTTCGACTGGAGACCCTTCGTCAGCCTCGAGTTTCATAACAGCATAGACCGCAGCATGCACCTCCACAAACTCCGCACCGCAGTGGGTACGGAATATAAAATCAACCGTCACCACGCCGTCAGTGCAGCCTATGTACTGACCAACCACCTGGCAGATACCCCCAACAAGCGCATGCATGCCCTGAATGTAGGTTACAACTTCGATTTCTAAGGTAGCCTTAAGGACCTGCAACGTACGTCCTAAAACCAATAACCCCAAAACCACAACCTCAAGATATATGAAGAAACTATTCCTAACCATAGCTCTTGCTGCAAGCCTTAGTGCTTCGGCAGACGACTATGCCTACCTCACCGCACAGTATGGTGGGGTGGAGCAGAGCATCGAACTGGCCACAGTTCGCACCATCTCCTTTGAGCAGGACCTCGTGGTGGTAACCACCAGCGAGGCACGCCTCACCTTTCCCCTGGCAGAGATGCAGAAGATGTACTTCTCTGCCACAGCCACAGCCATCGACCGTTTGCCCTCTGAGACGGATAACCTCAAGGTCATTGGTGGTGTGCTCCACGTAGTGGGTCAGAAGGGCATCGTGCGTGTCTATGCCAGCAATGGCACGTTGCAGCACGTGGCACAGGTAGAAGGCCGCAGCAGCATCTCGCTGCAGAGTCTGCCCAAGGGTGTGTATTTTATTCAGTTAGGCAATCAGGTAATCAAGGTAAGTAAGTGATGAAACGCTATACAATGCTTCTTGCCACGCTTCTCGCAGCGGTGGCCGTGAGTGCTCAGACCCATGTGCGTATCTGGCAGGGTGGCGTGAGCAACAGAGTGAAGGTGGAGAATGTGGGCGACATGGTGTTTGCTGATGGCAATGTCACCATCATGGGCCAGCAGTATGCCATCAGCACTATCGACAGTATCGAGGTAGTGCCCGAAATCAATGTGGAATATAACGGCACTACAGCCACTGTCCGTGTGCCCAAGGCCATCGAGAAGGATGTCACCGTGGCTCAGGATGGTGCCCATGTGACCATCACCAATACCAATGTCAGCAATCAGGTGGAACTCGTGGTCAGGGGCCAGAGTCAGGACGGCAGCCTCACCTATGTGGGTCAGTACAAGTGCACCTTCATCATCGATGGTCTCAAGCTGACCAGTCTACGTGGTGCTGCTCTCGACATACAGTGTGGCAAGCGCGTCGCTCTCGAAATGACTGACGGCAGCGTCAACTCGCTTGCCGACCTCACAGGTGGTATTCAGAAAGGATGTCTCTACTGCAAGGGTCACCTCGAAATCAGCGGTAACGGTACCCTCAATATCACCGGTAATGCCCGCCATGGCATTGCCACCAAGGAGTATCTGCAGATTAAGCGCTCCACAGGCGCCATCAATATCGTCAAGGCTGCCAGTGATGGCATTCATTGCGGTCAGTACTTCCAGATGAATGGCGGCACCGTCACCATCGATGCCAACACCACCGCTGACGGTATCCAGGCTGAGTATGTGATGCTCAGCGACGATGTTACCCCTGACAATAGCAAGGAGGACAATGGCAAGATCATGATCAAGGGTGGCACCATCAATGCCACTATTGCCCACGAGGACTGCAAGGGCATCAAGGCAGACAGCGATGTGATGCTCAGTGGTGGCACCATCAATATCCTGGCTCAGGGCAACGGTTCGCGCGGCATCCAGACCGATGGTTCGGTCACTATGAGCGAGACAGATGCGCCCCTCAGTATCACCATCCAGGCAGCTGGCGACAAGTGTACCCTCGACGAGTGTGCCGCCGATCCCCACAAGAGCATGTGCATCAAGATGGAAGGCAACCTGGACATCAACGCCGTGACCACCCTCAACGTGACAGCTACGGGCAAAAAGGCCAAGCTCATCAAGGTGGATGGCACAGCCTACCTCCATGGCAACAGTCAGTACGCCTCTGTGCTCGACTGTCTGAACATTATCCCCTAACAAACAGCGAGATTTCTCATGAGAGTGTATCGCAGTCTGTTTGTTGCCCAACTCTCTCTGGTGTGCATGGCTTGCGGCGACGGCATCACAAGCACCAAGTATTGCTCGTTGCCGGCTCGTTTCAGTTTCTCACCAGTACAGAGTATCTCGCAACTCAATTCCTCGTGCAACGGCATGGGCGAATGGTGCACCATAGTGGCCAGTGGTGATCAGTATCTCTTCACCAAACCAAGTGGCAGCCAGGGTGTGGCTAATCGTACCGCCATGACCGGCTACAAGAACTTCTATATGGGCCTTAGCGGATTCATTGTGGGCCTCCCCAGTATCCCCGAGATGGGGGCAGACAGGAGCGTAGTGACCTGCTACGACCTGGCTTGCAGCAACTGCTATGCTGAGAGCTATGTGGCCAAGCCCCTTGTGCTCCATACTGATGGCACGGTCACCTGCCGCAGGTGTCAGCGCTCCTACAACCTCAACGACCAGGGTCTGGTCGTCTCTGGTCCTCAGGGCCGCAATCTTTACCGCTACCGTATATACTACAATGGCACCTCGTTGGCCATCAATAACTAAATAGAAAGACGGTGCGTCAAGACAAAAACTTGACGCACCGTCTTTCTGTAGATATGTGGATAGTCATATAGCGTATCAATAGCCATAGGGAATCTGGGCGAGCATCTGTGCCAGTCCGTTGACGCCCTCCTTGAGTTTGCTGCCTATCATCTGCTTGATGAAGAAGTTGAGGTCAGCCTTGAGGGTGAGGCGCATAGCGCACTGGGTGTCGCTGGCGGGGAGGAGCTGTATCCAGAGGTTGGCCTGGATGGGGGCGCCCTCTACGGCAAACTTGATGGTCTTGTTGGGCTCGCGCTCTATGATGCGCAGCGTGACGTTGCCCACGGGGCCAGCCTGGCCCGACACGGTGTCGGGGGTGAACTGCAGGGTGCGTATCTTGTCGGCCACCTCGGCCAGTTTCTCGGGAGTCAGTTTGTCACCGGCTTGTTCCAGTATACGCTTCTGCAACTCGGGGTTGTCCACGTTCTGCTGGATGACAGCCAGATTGGTGAGGTCCGACAGTTTGTCGTAGACATTCTCTATGGGGTAGTATACCTGCTTTACTTCGCTTTTGTATTCTGCCATTATTTTTGTGTTTTGGGTCGCTTTGCTTTTTGGGGGGATTGCTCTAATTGGCCTTATTGGTCTAATTAGTCCAATTTCCCCCCTCCTTATATATTATACATTCCAGTGAGCGGGATCCTTGCGCCATGCGTTGAGGAGGTCAACGTCGCTCTCGGCGATATAGCCTGTGGCAAGGGCCTCTTCTACGACAGCCTCATAGTTGGTCAGGGTGACGAGCTCTACACCAGCCTCCTTGAAGGCCTCTACGGCTACATCGAAGCCATAGGTGTAGGATGCTACCATACCTACTACCTCACAACCGTGCTTGCGGAGAGCCTCTACGGCCTTGAGCGAGCTACCGCCGGTGCTGATGAGGTCCTCTACGACTACCACCTTGGTGCCGGGTGCTACCTCACCCTCGATGAGGTTCTCCATGCCATGGTCTTTGGGTTTGCTGCGAACGTATGAGAAGGGGAGGTTGAGCATATCTGCCACGAGAGCACCCTGTGCGATGGCACCTGTAGCCACACCGGCTACTGCCTCTGCCTCGGGGAAGCGCTCGAGGATCATACGGCTGAGCTCGATCTTGACGAAGCTACGCAGGTCGGGGAACGAAAGGGTCTTGCGGTTGTCGCAGTAGAAGGGCGACTTCCATCCAGAGGCCCAGGTGAATGGGCTGGTTGGTTGCAACTTGATAGCTTTCACGTTGAGGAGCTTTCCTGCAAAGATCTTCTCTAATGTTTTCATATTCGTTGTGTGTTTTGGTTTGTTCTTTATGCAAAGGTATACAAAATCTCTTATATGGTGTGCGCCGTAGCGTAAGTTTTTTTAGTCGTCCAGGTAGTCGAGCGGTACGTCCTCGAGCGTGGTATGTTCGTCGAAGTGTACCAGGGCCATGGTCAGTACGCTGATGCGCAGGTCGGGGCATGCCGCAGCCAGTGCTTTGGCACAGGCGCAAAGCGTGGACCCAGTGGTGATGACATCGTCGACCACGAGCACGTGCTTGCCCCGCAGTTCGTCGGCATGTCTGACGGCAAAGGCATCGGCTACGTTCTCCTTGCGCTCTGCGGCATTCATGCCCACCTGGCTCTTGGTGTTCTTGGGGCGCACCAGGTGGCGTGTGCTGACGGGTATGCCCGTGTTCTGGCTCAGTCCGCTACAGATGTTCTCCACCTGATTGTAGCCACGCTTCCACTTCCTTATGCGCGAGGTGGGTACGGGTATGATTAGGTCCATGTCATCGAAGAAATGGAGGTCGGCATATTCCTCTGCACACCACTTGCCAAGCTGTAGGCCCACGCGCCACCATCCCCCGTATTTGTTGGATAGGATGAGGCGCTTGGTGGCCTCGTATTCATAGCGTAGCATGCTGCCGCCCTTGACGACGCTCACCTCGTTGGCAAGCAGCGCCGTCACGGTATTGTTGGTCCACGACTCGAATGAGCACCGCGGGAGCTCCATCAGACAGCGCGCACACACCTCATGCTCATATTTGGTGAGCACTCTGCCGCAGATGGTGCAGTGGCGGGGGAAGATGATGTCGAAGAATGCCAGGATGTCGTGGAACTTCATCGCGGAGGTGTTTTTTTTTGGGGGGGATTAGTCTAATTAGTCCAATAGGCCCTTAATACGATGGGGTATTACTCCTCTTGCTTGACGAGGCGGCAGATGAGGTCCATCTCAAAGCCTCGGCTTAGGGCAAAGCGGATGAGTTTGCCGTTGCGCTCGTAGTCGGAGTTGGCCTTGATGGAGGGCAGTTTGGCCTTGATGAGGGCCTCGAGGATGGCGGTGTATTCGTCCTCGTCGATACTGTCGATGCCCTCTTGTATGTCGATTTTGTCGAGGTGCATGAGGCGGAGCATCTGACTGATCTTGATGCGTCCCCAGTGGTTGTAGCGCAGTTTGTCGTGGCAATAGGCGCGGCAGAAACGAGCCTCGTCGATGTAGCGCTCATCGAGCAGATAGTCGATGACACGGTCCATATCGGCGGGGGCCACCTGCCATTTCTCCATCTTCTCGCGTATCTGGTGTATGCAGTATTCGCTGCCGCTACACAGGGCTGTGGTCTTGTTAAGGGCCTCCTCGTAGGTGGTGGGGCGTCGTGATGTCGTTCTCATAGGCGGGCTGAAATCATGCGTGGGTTGTCATGTTGGTCGTGATGGAGGGTGATGTCGGTGTAGCCCATCTCACGGAGCATGTCGTGGGTGAGAGGACCGAAGCGTCGGTTGATCTCGAAGTAGAGACGCCCCCCCGGACTGAGGTGGCTGCGCCCGTAGGCAGCGATGGCTCGGTAGAAAAGCAGCGGGTCGGAGTTGGGCACAAAGAGCGCCGACGCTGGTTCGTAGTCGAGCACATTTTGCTCCATTTCATCGGCTTCTTCGTGGCAAATATAGGGCGGGTTGCTCACGATGATGTCGTAGGTGTCCGCGTTGCCTTCTGTGTGCAGGGCATCCTGCTCTCGGAAGTCTACCTTGGCCTGGAGGGCCATGGCATTGCTGCGGGCTATGGCGAGAGCCTCCGCGCTGATGTCCCAGGCCGTGACGTACCATTCGGGGCGGGCCAGGGCCAGCGATATGGCTATGCAGCCGCTGCCTGTGCCGACGTCGAGCACCCGGAGGTTGGGGGCAGAGCACTCGCTGAGGATGAGGCTGACGAGCTCCTCCGTCTCGGGGCGCGGTATGAGCACTCCGGGAGCCACCTTGAAGGTGTGACCCGCAAAGTGCGTATATCCCAGCACGTACTGCACGGGTTCGCCCTTGGTGAGCCTCTGGGTAATAATTTCGAGTTTTGCAAGGTCGTTTGCCGACAATTGGCTATCTTTGTCCATCAGAATGTCGGTCATGGTCAGGTCGAAGGCCTCCTCCATCACCATGCGGGCTATGGCTTGTGCCTCGCCGGTGGAGTAGGTAGCCTCGAGCGCCTTGTATAGGTTGCGATAGATGTCCATGATAGATGCGATGATAACTTATAGACGCAAAATTAACAAAAAAAGAGATATGAATAACTTAGAGCAGCAAAAAACGGACGAAATGTACATGCGTCGCTGCATCCAGTTGGCGCGTAATGGTGAGGTGGGTGCTCCCCCCAACCCCATGGTGGGCGCCGTGGTGGTGTGTGATGGGCGTATCATCGGCGAGGGCTACCACCGCCGTTGCGGAGGTCCCCATGCCGAGGTCAATGCCATCGCTTCTGTCAAGGAGCCCTCGCTCTTGCAGCGCAGCACTATCTATGTCAGTCTGGAGCCCTGTGCCCACTATGGCAAGACGCCCCCATGTGCCGATCTCATCGTCGAGAAGCGTATCCCCCGAGTGGTGATAGGTTGTCAGGACCCCTTTGCCAAGGTGGATGGACTGGGCATCAAGAAGCTTCGCGATGCGGGTTGCGAGGTGGTGGTCGGTGTGCTCCAGGAGGAGTGCTTGAGGCTCAACAAGCGCTTCATGACCTACCACACCCTGAAGCGCCCCTACGTCACCCTCAAGTGGGCCCAAAGCTGCGATGGATTCGTGGATTTCTTCCGTTCGTCTCCTCTGCAATCGCCGGCCCATATCAGTACGCCTACGACCCAGACCCTGGTGCATCGCCTGCGCGCCACTCACCAGGCAATCCTTGTGGGCGGGCGTACGGCCTTGCTCGACAACCCCACGCTCACCACGCGTGTGTGGCCCGGTCCCAGTCCGCTGCGCGTCGTGATTGACACCCATGGCGACCTGCCCGCCGACTTGCGTCTCTTGACGGATGGTGGCGATACCTTGCTCTACCATCGTGAATCGCTCCAGGACATCCTCTCCGACCTCCATGCCCGGGGCGTGCAGTCGCTGCTTGTGGAGGGTGGTCCCGCCACTCTGCAGCGCTTCATCGACGAGATGCTCTGGGATGAGGCACGTGTGGAGGTGTCGCCCGAGCACATTGTCGAGGGTGTAGCCGTGCCCCAGCTGGGCCAATGCCAGTTGCTCTCGCGCACCATGGTGGATGGCCACGAACTGCTCCACTATGCTCCGTAGACTGTGGTCTCGAAGCATATACAGTCTGTTGCAGTAGGATGTATAGTCTGTTGTATCAGGATGTATAGTCTGTCACGGTAGCATATATGGTCTTTTGCAGCGGCATGTGACACGCTGTTTAGGGTGAGGTGTTAGTAGCCAGAAAACTGCCCAAAAACTCCCAGTTGATCGCATATTTTCCCCTCAGTTAGCGAGCAATGTCTCCCTAACTGAGGGGCTTTCTGTTCTCCAACTGAGGAAATATATGGCCCTGGTGGGGGCGTCCTCGGTATGGGGTAGGCCGTAGTGGAGAGTTGGGGCGAATATCTTTACAAAACCGGGTGGGAATGGCCCGAAGCCAATCCGAAGGCAATCCGTAGTTAATCCGTAGTTAATCCGAAGGAAGAACGGAGGAAAGATTATTGATATTTTCGGATGTCGAGCGCTTGCCCGTTGTTTCTATTTTGTTTTTCCGTTCGTTCCGTTGTTATTCTCCCCCGCAATCCCCAGCTCTCTCGCAGACACTCTCCGCTTTGTGAAAGGCGGTGGGTGCATTTTTCCTAATTTACCTTAATTACCCTTTCCAAATTGCTATTATGTGAAAAATTAGCCGTAATTTTGCACCTTGAAATTTACACGCGCACATATATGAAGAAAAAGACAGTATTTTGGTTGATGATTCTGGTGGCCCTCCCCTTTGTGATGGCAGGCTGCCAGGCGGAGGAGGAAACCGTGGAGTTTTCGGATGCCTGCTACATGAAATCGTTTACGCTGGGAAGCCTCAAGCGTGTGGTGGCCAGCAAGACGAGCGATGGCAAGGATACCATCCAGACCACGACCTTTGCAGGTTCGCTCTATCCCATGAGCATCGACCAGAAGACACTCGTCATCGAGAATAAGGACTCGCTGCCATACGGCACCAAGGTCAACGCTGTGCTGACCACGGCGAGCTTTGAGGGCCTCTGCTTCTGGCGCCACGAGGAGCAGAAGGATGAGGCCGATACCATTTGGGCTGCCTACGACAGCAAGGACTCCATAGACTTTAGAAAGACGGTGAAATTGGCCGTGGTGAGCAACAAGGGCACCTCGCGCCGCATCTACACCGTCAAGGTGAACATCCATCAGACGAATGGCGACTCGGTGGTGTGGGAGAACAAGGGACTGGTCAACGAGATGGCCGATCTCACTGCATGCCGTGCCCTCAATGTGAACGACCGTGTGGTGGTCGTTGGTCAGAATGCTGCCGGCAAGATGGTCAGTCTGACCTATCAGGACAGCGCATGGGTGCGCACCGCGACCGACTATGCAGACGTGGACATCGCCGGTATACAGAATTTCCGCGGCATGCTCCGTGCCTGTGCTCCCGGTCTCGGCGTACTGACCACGACAGATGGCATCACCTGGGCCGAGTCGAATGCGCCTAATCTCGACTACCGATTTGTGGCAGCGAGCCAGAACCGCATCTATGGTCTCAAGGGGGGCGCCCTCTATAGCACTACAGACTTTGTGGACTGGCAGGAGGAGCACCTTGATGCTGACACCGCCATGCTGCCCAAGAGCGACGTGGCTGGCATATCATACACCCAGCCCAATGGCATGACCCGTGTGCTACTGGCCGGTACGCTGGATACCGAGAGCACCGTGTGGAGCAAGGGATGGAGCATGCAGAGCAACGAGCTGGCCACGACATGGTGTTACTACACCCCCAATGCCGTGGACAAGTATCGTCTGCCCAGCCTGAAGCACCTCACGCTGCTGACCTACGATGGTGGCGTTCTGGCCCTCGGCGGTGCCTCGCACGATGGTAAGGTGAAGCCATTAGAGCGTCTCTTCCTGAGTCAGGACAACGGCGTGACATGGAAGTATCACTACGAGATGCCCGTAGACGCCGCCCTCAAGCAGCAAGCAGCCGTGGCCAGCAATATCACGGCAGCCAAGGTGGGCAACCATTCGCTCTGGATATTCGTAGACAACAACCTCTGGAGCGTACGTCTCAACCGCGAGGCTTTTGAGAAATAAGACAGCCCCCGACCTCCCTGAGGGGAGGGTGAAGGACAACAGACGACAGACAACGGACAACGGACAACAGACAACGGACGGTCGACGGTTGATCGACAATAAGAAGCCACTGTCCGTGGCCTTACAAGGCCGCGCCAATCCAAGAAGACGCATGAAACGATACCTGATACTCATATTCCTTGCAAGCTTTGGCTCTTGGGCTAAGGCTCAAAATGACTTGGAGTATCAGATGGAGATGGGAGGCGGTGCCGGACTGGATTTCTATCTCGGCGATGCCAACAGCAAGCCCTTTGCGCATCCCAGCGTGATGGGAGCCTTTCTGGTCCGTAAGGTGTTTAATGCCCGCATGGCCCTCAAGGGTGACCTTGCCTTCGGACACCTCTCGGGCAATAGTTCGAGCCGATTCATCCCCTCGGACAGTGGCAGCGAGAGCGCAGAGGGCGGACAGAACACCTACGTGGCCTTCAAGCGCAACGTGCTCGATCTCGGCGCCCAGTTTGAGTTCAATTTCTGGGGCTACGGCATGGGCCAGGGCTACAAGGGCAACAGCCGCATCACCCCCTATGCCACCATGGGACTGGGCTTTACGCTTGCCCCCGGAGGTGGAGGCACCAAGTTTGGCCTCAATGTGCCCGTGGGCGTCGGCGTGAAATACAAGGTGAAGCCCCGCGTCAATGTCGGTCTGGAGTGGACCGTCCGCTTCACGACCACCGACGGCCTCGACATCACGAAGCAAAACCATCAGTTGGACGACCCCTATCACATGGGGAGTGCCCTCTTCAAGAACAAGGACTGCTACAGTTTCCTGATGCTGTCGCTCACCTATGACATGTGTCCAAAGTACAGAAAGTGTAACAATTAAAAATACAATCGATATATGGCTAATTTTGAGTTAGACAAAAACAATATACCCACCCACGTGGCCATCATTATGGACGGCAACGGGCGCTGGGCAAAGGCCCAGGGCATGGAGCGCTCTATGGGACACGCCAAGGGTACTGAGATGGCTCGCCGCATCACCGAGGAGGCCACCAGACTGGGCGTGAAGTACCTGACACTCTACACTTTCTCTACCGAGAACTGGAACCGCCCCCCAGCAGAGATTGCTGCCATCTTCACCCTCCTGCTCGACAACCTCGAGGAAGAGGTGTTCATAAAGAATAAGGTACGCCTGCGCGTAATAGGCGACCTCGGCCGTCTGCCCGAGGAGGTGCAGAGGCGCATACAGGCCTGTATGGACCACACCGCCGACTACGACCGCACCACGATGGTGGTGGCACTTAGCTACTCGTCGCGCTGGGAGCTGACCGAGGCTACCAAGCAGATAGCACGTCAGGTGAAGGAAGGCAAGATCAAGGAGGAGGACATCACCGACGAGTATATCAGCAGCCAGCTCCAGACCAACTTCATGCCCGATCCCGACCTGCTCATCCGTACCGGCGGCGAGAAGCGCATCAGCAACTACCTGCTCTGGCAGTGTGCCTACTCAGAGTTTATCTTTACCGACACCTACTGGCCCGACTTTGATGAGGCTTGCTTCCGCGATGCCATAGCAGAATATCAGCAGCGCCAGCGCCGCTTCGGCAAGACCGGCGACCAGGTGGAGGCTGAGAAGAAATAAGGACGGGACCCTCTGGCCCCCTCGCCCCGATGAGGGGGCATCAGACTTCGGACACGAAATACAGAACGGATGAAACAAAAGATAGTATACCTTATTATATATATACTCGCCCTGGCAACCCAAGGCGTGAAGGCGCAGGTGGTGGAACGTGAGACCAACTTCGTGGTGGACTACTCGCGTGCACCCCGCCGCTACACCGTAGGTGGCATCAGAGTGAGTGGCGTCAGCAACTACGACGAGCAGATGCTTGTCGGACTCTCCGGACTTGCCGTAGGTCAGAGGGTGGAAATACCCGGCGATGAGTTTACCAAGGCCATGAAGCGCTATCTGCGCAACGGACTCTTCAGCAATGTCAAGATAGCCGTCGACAGCGTCATCAATGACTCTGCCTATCTCCATATCGCACTCACCATGCGTCCACGCATCTCGCAGATCAACTACAACGGCGTGAAGAAAAGTGAGCGCGAGGACCTGGAGTCGAAGCTCGGACTGGTCAAGGAGGCACAGCTGACCTCCAACTCCATCCCCCGTGCCAAGATACTCGGCAAGAAGTACTTCGACGAGAAGGGATACAAGAATGCTGAGATCAACATCGTGCAGCGCGAGGATGTGGCACAGCCCGACCGCGTCATCCTTGATGTCAATGTGGACAAGAAGGATAAGGTGCGCATCGAGCGCATCATCCTGGAGAACAACCTGGCCCTCACCGACAAGCAGATCAAGGGAGGCCTCATAAGGAAGGGCGCCCTCAAGACGGTACATGCCCGCAAGGATGGTATCGCCAGCTGGTTCCACTCTAAGAAATACACCGACAAGAAGTATAAGGAGGCCAAGGAAAACCTCATCGTGAAGTATGCCGAACTGGGCTACCGCGATGCCGTCATCGAGGTGGATTCTGTATATGCCGTCGATGACAAGAAGGTGGACATCCTCATCCGTGTGGACGAAGGCCAGCGCTACTATGTGCGCAATATCGAGTGGGCCGGCAACACCGTTTACAACACTGTGGACCTGGAGCGCATCCTCGGCATGAAGCGCGGCGACGTCTACAACCAGAAGTTGCTCGACGACCGCCTGAAGGATGACGAGGACGCTGTGGGCAACCTCTACTACAACAACGGCTACGTATTCTACCAGCTCGACCGCACCGAGACCAAGGTGGTGGGCGACAGCGTTGACCTCGAGCTCCGTATCTTCGAGGGTCCCCAGGCTCGTCTCTCGCATGTGCGTATCAATGGCAACGACCGCGTGTATGAGAATGTGGTGCGCCGCGAGCTCCGCAATAAGCCAGGCGACCTCTTCAATAAGCAGGCCCTGGAGCGCTCATACCGCGAGATAGCCTCTATGGGACACTTCGACGAGCAGATCAATCCCGATGTGCAGCCCAACCCCGAGAACGGTACGGTGGATATCAACTGGGGCCTCACCCCCAAGAGCAACGACCAGATTGAGTTCTCGCTGGGATACGGCCAGACGGGTGTGATCGGTAAGATCGGTCTTAAGTTTAGCAACTTCTGCATGGCCAACCTCTTCAAGAAGGGCGGTCTGCGCCGAGGCGTGATGCCTCAGGGTAATGGCGAGACCTTCGGCATCAGCGGTCAGACTAATGGTCGCTACTACCAGGCCTACAGCGTCAACTACCTCAACCCCTGGTTTGGTGGCAAGCGACCCAACTCATTGTCATTCAATGCCTTCTTCTCGAAGCAGACCGACGTGAGCGACCAGTACTACAACTCGTCGTACTACAACAACTACTACAATAACTACCTCTACGGTTATGGTGGCGGCATGAACAACTACTACGAGAACTTCTACGATCCCGACAAGTTCGTCAAGATCTTCGGAGCCTCGCTCGGATGGGGTAAGCGTCTGCGTTGGCCCGACGACTTCTTTCAGCTTAGTGCCGACCTCTCGTACACCCGCTACATCCTGAAGGATTGGGAGTACTTCCTCATACAGAATGGTTCGTGCAACAATATCAGCCTCAACCTGACCCTGGCCCGCCAGAGCACCGACAACCAGATTTATCCCCGCAAGGGTAGCGAGTTTGTGCTCTCTGCCTCTGTCACACCTCCCTATAGCCTCTGGGACGGCAAGGACTACGAGCATCTGGCCAACAACTACCAAAGCTCAAGCTACCAAAAGGAGCAGCAGGAGAAGTACCGCTGGATTGAGTACCACAAGTGGAAGTTCAAGAGCCGTACCTTCACCGCCCTCTCCTCGGGCAGCAAGTGCCTCGTGCTGATGACCCGCGTGGAGTTTGGTATCCTGGGTAGCTACAACAACCACAAGAAGTCACCCTTTGAGACCTTCTACATGGGTGGCGACGGCACCTCGGGCTACAGCACCACCTACGGCACGGAGACCATCGGCCTGCGCGGTTACGACAACGGATCGCTCACCCCCAACGGTCGCTATGGTTATGCCTACGACCGCTTCACCCTCGAGCTCCGTTATCCCCTCATGCTGGGCAATACGACCAATATCTACGCCCTGGCCTTTGCCGAGGGAGGTAATGCTTGGCAGAGCGTGAAGAAGTTCAACCCCCTCGACATGAAGCGTAGTGCCGGTGTCGGTGTGCGTATCTTCCTGCCCATGGTGGGTCTGCTCGGTATCGACTGGGCCTATGGCTTTGACAAGATCAACGGAAGCCGAAGCGCAGGCGGAAGCCAGTTCCACTTCATCCTCGGACAGGAGTTCTAAGACATACACGGCCCCTCCCCATCCCCACGAGGGAGGGAGGCAATAGGAATACTAACACATCAGAAAATATATGAAGAAACTGTTTTTACTCGCACTCATGATGGTGGCAGCCGCTGCCGCGAGTGCACAGAAGTTTGCGTTGGTGGATATGGAGTATATCCTCAAGAATGTGCCCGCCTACGAGCGTGCCAACGAGCAGCTCAACCAGGCCAGTAAGAAGTGGCAGGCCGAGGTGGACGTGCTGGTGGTAGAGGCACAGACCCTGTATAAGAACTACCAGAACGAGGCTGTCTTCCTGAGCGCCGAGGAGAAGGTGCGCCGTGAGGAAGCCATCGTGGCCAAGGAGAAGGAGGCTGCCGAACTGAAGAAGAAATACTTCGGCACCGAGGGTGAGCTCTACAAGAAGCGTGAGAGCCTCATGACACCCATCCAGGACGAAATCTATACCGCCGTCAAGGATATCTGCGACCAGAAGGGCTACTCCCTGGTGCTCGACCGCGCCAGCGACCCCGGCATCATCTTCGCCTCGCCCAAGATAGACATCAGCGCCGAGGTGCTCCAGAAGTTGGGCTATGCCAACTAAATGACAAGCATATAATAAACAAATCACACTATAACAAAAATGAAAAAGTTTCTTATCATCGCGCTTATGATGGCGCCCCTGAGTGTTTTCGCTCAGAAGTTTGCTCACTTCAACCTGGCTGATATTATGCCCAACATGACCGAGTTTAAGACCGCACAGGCAGAGCTCGAGACCCTCGGCAAGCAGTATGAGGACGACGTGAAGCGTCTGCAGGAGGAACTCCAGAAGAAGATGGAGGACTACCAGAAGGCCACCGACCTGCCCGAGAACGTACGTCAGCGTCGTGAGGCTGAGCTTCAGGACCTCTACAACCGCATGCAGCAGGTGTCTGCCGACAACTCAGAGCAGTACCAGAAGGCATCTGCAGAGAAGATGCAGGTGGTGCAGCAGCTCGTGCGCGATGCCATCAAGAAGATTGGCGAAGAGGGTGGCTACGTCTATGTAGTGGACACCTCATCTGGTTCTATCCCCTTCATCAACTCCGCCCTGAGCACCGACATCACCCCCGAGCTCAAGAAGGCACTCAAGATACAGTAATCATACAGGTCCCTCCCCGTGGGGGAGGGGCTTTTATTTTTGTCATGACCATATACTATGCGTAGATATTCCATATTGCTTCTCCTGACCCTCGTGTCGGGGCTTGCCGTGGCCCAGAACCGCTTCGGCTACCTGAGCTACAGCCATGTGTGCGAGCAGATGCCCCAGTATGCCCAGGCCCAGAAGAGTCTGGATGAACTCAAGGCCGTGTACGACAAGGAGGCACGCAGAGGCGAGGATGAGTTTCAGCGCAAGTTCGCAGAGTTTCTTGAGGGACAGAAGGACTTCCCCGTCAATATCCTGCAGAAGCGTCAGGCCGAGTTGCAGGACCTCATGGACAAGGGCATTGCCTTTCGCCGCGACTGCCAGGACCTGCTGGCCAAGGCAGAGCGCCATCTGATGGCTGCTGTCGAGGATTCGCTCAATGCCGTGATTCGTCAGGTGGGATCGCAGTCGGGCTATGCCTTTATCATCAACACCGACGGCAATACGCTCCCCTTTGTCAATGGCTATGTGGGCGAGGATGTCACCGACCTTGTACTCATCCGCCTCGGCCTCAAGGAGCCACCCATCCCACAACCCGAACCAGCTGCAGAGCCCGAGGCTGACCAGCAGGACCAATCCGCAGAGGAGACTCCCGCGCAGCCTGCAGCAGATGCTGAGTCGGCCACTCAGGAGACGCCAGCCACAGAGCAGACACAGGACGCACCTTCCACCACTAACATCGAGACACTATGACACCACAGCTTCCCACCAACCCCGGTCCTATCGGTATCTTCGACTCGGGCTACGGCGGTCTGACCATCTTGCGCCAGATACGCGGCATGATGCCCCAGTATGACTATATCTACCTCGGCGACAATGCCCGTGCCCCCTACGGAACGCGCAGTTTTGAGGTAGTCTATGAGTTTACCCGTCAGGCAGTGCTCCGTCTTTTCGAGATGGGGTGCAGACTGGTCATCCTGGGTTGCAACACCGCCTCGGCCAAGGCTTTGCGCAGCATCCAGCAGAACGATCTCCCCCATTGGGACCCCACACGCCGTGTGCTCGGCATCATCCACCCCACGGTGGAGGCCATGGGTGACATCACCCACACGGGCCACGTCGGTCTGGTGGCCACCCCCGGCACTATCCGCAGCGGATCGTATGAGATAGAGGCTGAGAAGCACTACGGGGGTAGAGTTAAAGTCGTGTCAGAGGCCTGCCCCATGTGGGTGTCGCTCGTGGAAAATCATGAGTATGACTCCCCCGGAGCCGACTACTTTGTGGAGAAGCGCATCGGCAACCTGCTGCGCCACGACCCCGAGATAGACACCATCATACTCGGCTGCACCCACTTCCCCCTCTTGCTCAACAAGATACTGAAGTATACTCCCCGCGAGGTCAAGATAGTGCCTCAGGGAGAATACGTGGCATCGAGCTTGCGCAACTATCTGGAGCGCCACGCCGAGATGGAGAATATGCTGACCAAGGGCAGCACCTGTCAGTTTTATACCACAGAGCAGCCCGAGAATTTCAATTCCTCGGCCACTATCTTTCTTGGCACTACCGTAGAGGCAGAGCGCGTCTACCTGGAATGATGCCCCCCCGCCCGTATCGCCAAGCAGGGCATTCATAGTCATGACACTATGGATGCCCTGCTTGGCGTTTTTGTAAGAGTAGTACAAATTGGAGTTTATCGGGGAGATGGGGGATAGAAAATATCAATAAATAAAAATAAGAGACGATAAAATAGGGGCTAATAAATAAAAAGAGGGTAAGGACAAGGGGAAGCAGGACGCACCGCGCCCCGAAGGGGCAGAAGAACATAGCCCAGGGCAGAGTGAGCGTAGCAAGCGACGCCCTGGGTAAACAGCAACTATCATCATCTGTGGTATAATCGGCCAAGTTGCGTAGCAAGCTTGGCAACACATGACGGGGACGCACTTCGAGGACACCATGCTGCATGCTGCCGAGATTGCTTACCCAACTCGGCGAGGTCACCATCGATGGTAGTCGTTGCTCCTACCCCTGGGCGCGACTCCGTCCCTCCGTTGGTCAGAGCACTGGCCTCCCCAAAATCGGGCACGCAGTGACATTTAGTCACTGCTATGAATGCCCAATTTTGCCTGGGCTATGAACTTCTGCCCCTTTCTTAGACCCGCTTCGCTCGCTAAGCGTCACTCTTCGAGATGCCGAGCGGGGGCGTGTTGCGGCTTCCCTTCTATTCCCATCCACTTTTTATTTATATCACATCTCCTGTTGTATCCTTATATATTTTTATCTATTGATATTTTATCTCATCTCCCCGCTAAATCATAATTTTAGACCCATAGTCTGTGCTGACAGGACCCATAGTCTGTTGCAATAAGACCCATAGTCTGTGGCCTCAGACTATGGGTCTTATTGCAGAGAAGGGGGGGGTATTTGGGTGTGTCGCACCCGGCTCTTTTGTGCTCTAAATCCCCCCTCAGGAGAGCACTTCGCGGAGGATGACCAGCGACTTCACCTCAGGGAAGCCTGGCACGTGTGTCTGATAGTACGCGGTGATGAGGTCGAGCACACGCTGGCGCAGGTGGCGGTTGAGGTGGAAGCGCTTCATGTTGCGGTAGTCCATGCGCAGGTATATGTCCATCATGGCCGACTCCTGGGCCGAGAGAAAGATGTTGCTTCGCGGCACGGAGGCTACAAAGCGCCCCTCCTGGATGTCGAAGAGCCCCCCCTCGTGGTAGCCGTCTGTCGAGGGCCAGATGCCGAGGAAGCGCGTGATGTGGATGAGGAGCGCCATGTGGAAGTTGGTGTACCCCTCGTCGGCTTGGTCAAACCACTCGAGGGCATGGCAGAGATAGTCGAAGAGGGGCGGGTTTTCACCCTCGTTGCGCAGCGCATAGTAGAGAAACTCCGACAGATAGAGCGCCATGGCGCTTTTCATAGGTTCGTAGGGGATGCTCTGATAGGGTAGGGCAAGGCGCACGTCGCTCAATTGCTGCAACTGACGGCCGGAGCGGTGGTCGTAGTCGAACTCGAGCAGCGTGAGGGGGCGCAGCAGCACAGCCCGCAGCGCACTCTTGCGCGAGCGGGGCACCCTGACCACAAAGCTCACGGTGCCCCTGCTCTGGGTGAATATATGCACTATCATGCTGCTCTCTCCGTAGCGGATGCTATGCAGCACAAGTCCTCTTGTCTTCTCCATCATAACACCCACAAAGATACGCATTTGCGTGCTATAAAGCATATAAAACATTAATTTTACACACGAACCGCATTTTTTTTAATGCAAATGCTTTGTGGGTTCGGAAAATCGTCGTAACTTTGCAACCGCAATTGAGAACCCCGCGTACGATATTGCATAAGGTTTGGTCCCTTCGTCTATCGGTTAGGACGAGAGATTTTCATTCTCTAAAGAGGAGTTCGACTCTCCTAGGGACTACTAAATATAAACATTATAATACTAATACGAAAAGATGGCAAATCACAAATCATCTGAGAAGAGAATCCGCCAGGAGGAGAAGAGAAGACTCCACAACAGATACTACGCCAAGACTATGCGCAATGCAGTGCGTAAGCTCCGTGCTACCACTGACAAGGCTGCTGCTATCGAGATGTATCCCTCTGTACAGAAGGCTCTCGACAAGTTGGCTAAGGTAAACATCATCCACAAGAACAAGGCTTCTAACCTCAAGTCTAAGCTTGCTCTCCACATCCAGAAGCTCGCTTAATACTTTATGCGGATAAATTTATACAGCAGGACCCCAAAGGCCCTGCTTTTTCTTTGCTAAAGGGCTAAGCCTCTCTTGATTATCTCAGAAAAAATCGCTATCTTTGCACCCGAAATAAGCAACGTAATTATGGAAGATATTTTGGAACAGCAAGGCGCTGATTATTCGGCATCCAGCATTCAGGTCCTCGAGGGCCTTGAGGCCGTGCGCAAGCGCCCCGCTATGTATATTGGAGACATCAGCGAGAAGGGTCTCCATCATCTCGTCTACGAGACTGTCGACAACTCTATCGACGAGGCGCTCGCAGGCTTCTGTACAGAGATCAACGTGACCATCAATGAGGACAACTCCATCACCGTGCAGGACAATGGTCGCGGTATCCCCGTGGACATGCACGAGAAGGAGCACAAGAGCGCCCTCGAGGTCGTTATGACCGTGCTCCACGCCGGTGGTAAGTTCAACAAGGACTCCTACAAGGTCTCTGGTGGTCTCCACGGTGTGGGTGTGAGCTGTGTGAACGCACTCTCTACCAAGATGGTGTCGCAGGTATATCGCGATGGCAAAATCTACCGTCAGGAATATGCCAAGGGTAAGCCCGTCACCCCCGTAGAGGTGATTGGCGAGACCGAGCTCCGAGGCACACGCCAGCAGTTCTGGCCCGACGGCAGCATCTTTATCACCACCACCTACAAGTACGACACACTGGCCAACCGTATGCGTGAGCTCGCATTCCTCAATGCAGGCATCACCATTACGCTGACCGACCTCCGTCCTGACGAGGAGGGCAACACTCGCTCAGAGAAGTTCTATAGCGAGGGTGGTCTCAGAGACTTCGTTAGCTACATCGACTCAAGCCGTACACGCCTCTTCAACGACGTTATCTATCTCAACACCGAGAAGCAGGGCGTGCCCATCGAGGTGGCTGTCATGTACAACACTGGTTACAGCGAAAACCTCCACTCATACGTCAACAATATCAACACCATTGAGGGTGGTACCCATCTGCAGGGATTCCGCACCGCACTCACCCGTACGCTCAAGGCATACGCAGAGCGCGAGTGCACCAAGGACCTCGAGAAGCTGACCAAGAACCACGTGGAGATCTCCGGTGAAGACTTCCGTGAGGGTCTAACAGGAGTCATCAGCGTCAAGGTAGCCGAACCTCAGTTTGAGGGTCAGACCAAGACCAAGCTCGGCAACACCGAGGTGGCTGGTGCCGTGCAGCAGGCCGTGGGCGAAGCTCTCGCCAACTATCTGGAGGAGCATCCCGCAGAGGCTAAGCTCATCGTCAGCAAGGTGATCCTGGCCGCTACAGCCCGTGTGGCTGCCCGCAAGGCCCGCGAGAGCGTGCAGCGCAAGAGCCCCATGGCCGGAGGCGGTCTGCCCGGTAAACTGGCCGACTGCCAGGACAAAGATCCCGCCAGCTGCGAGCTCTTCATCGTCGAGGGAGACTCGGCCGGTGGTAGTGCCAAGCAGGGCCGTAGCCGTCAGTTCCAGGCCATCCTCCCCATCCGTGGTAAGATTTTCAACGTGGAGCGCGTGATGTGGCACAAGGCCTTCGAGCACGAGGAGGTCAACAACATCATCCAGGCCCTCGGCGTACGCTTCGGCCTCGAGGAGGACTCCAAACAGGCCAACTATGACAAACTGCGCTACTACAAGGTGATCATCATGACCGATGCCGACGTCGATGGCTCGCACATCGACACACTGCTGATGACACTCTTCTACCGCTACATGCCCGAACTCATCCAGAATGGCCATCTCTATATCGCCACACCTCCTCTCTATCGCTGCAAGATAGGCAAGAACGAGGAGTACTGCTACACCGAGAAGGATCGTATGGACTTCATGCAGAAGTACAACAACGGACGCGAGGAGGGCATTACCACACAGCGTTACAAAGGTCTTGGTGAGATGAACGCTGAGCAGCTCTGGGAGACCACCATGAATCCCGCCACCCGTCTGCTCAAGCAGGTGACCATCGAGGACGCCGCCGGTGCCGACTATATCTTCTCTATGCTCATGGGTGAGGACGTAGGTCCACGTCGTGAGTTCATCGAGCAGAATGCTACATACGCCAACATCGACGCCTAACATTAGGCATAGCATAGTAAACAACGAGAGGAGCTCCGCTAATATGGCGGAGCTCCTCTCGTTGTTAGTAGTATATGGTGTACGGGGCGCTTATCGGCCCCGTACTATGGCTTAGAATGCGATGTGCTTTCCCTCACCGTTGATGGATGAGTCTATCTCGCCACCGCGCTCGCGAATCTGCTTAGTGCTACTCTGCGAGCGATTGCAGGTGGGGGTGTTCTCGATGCTCGAGATGATGTTCTCGTTGTCCAGTTCATCGTTGCGGAAGATGAAGATGTTGGGAGTCTTGCGTGTGCGTCCTGCCTGCGTGTTGCGGTAGTACTGGTCGCGGCGCAGGTCCTTCATCTCGTCGCGGTCGTCCTCGATGATTTCGTCGGCATACTTCTCCTTGGGCATCATGGGCACGTTGCGCAGACCGAAACCGGTGGCCAGGAGGGTAATCTTGACCTTCTTGCCCAGCGTGCTGTCGGTGGCCATACCCCACTTGGTCTCCACATCGTCGCGGAACTTCTCCATGAAGTCATTCACCTCGTTCATCTCCTCCATGGTGAGCTCGTCGTTCTCATTCTCGGCAGAGAAGTTGATGTTCATGAGCACCTTCTTAGAGTTGAAGATGTCGTTGTTGTTGAGCAGAGGGCTATGCAGAGCGGCCTGAATAGCCTTAGAGACACGGTTCTCGCCTTCTGCCTCACCAGTACTCATGATGGCCACGCCGCCGTCTTTGAGCACGGTGGTGACGTCCTGGAAGTCGAGGTTCATGATGCCGTGCATGGTGATGATCTCTGCGATGCTCTTGGCAGCTACCGAGAGTGTGTCGTCAGCCTTGGCAAAGGCGTTGCGCACGGTGAGCTCGGGGTAGATTTCGCGCAGGCGCTCATTGTTGATAACGAGCAGTGCATCTACATGCTTGCTGATCTCCTCCACGCCATCGAGAGCCTGGTCGATCTTCTTCTTGCCCTCGAAGGCAAAGGGGATGGTCACGATACCCACGGTGAGGATACCAGAGTCCTTGGCACACTGGGCAATGACGGGAGCGGCACCGGTGCCGGTACCGCCACCCATACCTGCGGTGATAAATACCATGCGTGTGCCGTCGTCGAGCATCATCTTGATCTCGTCGGTGCTGTCCACGGCAGCCTGTCGGCCCTTCTCGGGCTTATTGCCAGCGCCCAGACCATCCTTGCCGAGCTGGAGTTTGCTGGGCACATTGCTATCCGAGAGAGCCTTGTTGTCCGTGTTGCACACGACGTAGGTCACGTCGTGGATGCCCTCGTCGTACATGTGGTTGACAGCGTTGCCGCCGCCACCTCCCACACCAATCACCTTGATGATGCTGGGGTTGTTTATCTTGTTGTTGATGGTGAAGTCGATGCCATCAAATCCTGTGAATTGAGGTTCGTTCATATCCGTATTGTCGTCTATATGTTGTTCGTATCTTATTCTTCGTCACCTAACATCCCCTCGATGCCTTTCTTCAGCGACTGCCACCAGTTCTTCTTGGGTTTACGCTCGCGAGGCTCTTCCTCCTCCTCTTTCTCTGCTCCTGCAGTAGGTTCCGCATCATTTGGCTCATCGAGTATGGGTTCGTTCATAGCGTCTTCCGTGTTGTCGAATTTCTCTGATACGCAGTTCTGAGTGCCAGAGAGCAGTAGCGCGATGAGAGTATTGAGCATGATGTCGTCGTTGGCCACTACGCCAGCGTTGGCAGTGGTGCTTTCGGCCAGTGCGCATGCAATCTTGATCTTGTCGATGTGGAGGATGTTGCGGTATGCATCGAGCATGCCGTCGTGCTTTGATGCACCGCCGGTGAGGATGATGCCCGAGAGGAGCTTGTCGTTCCAGCCCGAGTTGTCAATCTGCTGTCCGACGTTGCGGATAATCTCCTCTGTGCGTGCACTGACGATGTCCTGCAGACCGGTCTGGCTATACACGCGGTCGTTGCTCAGAGCCACGCTCTGCTTGTTGTCCTCGGGGTCGCTGTCGAAGCTTACGTAGGCAATGGTTTGCTTCTTCTTGAGGTTTTCTGCCTCGTTGTTCTCCACGGTGCACACGCTGCAGATATCCTTGGTGATGTTGCGTCCGCCGAGGGGGATGACCACGAGGTGGCGCAGTATGTTGTCGCAGTAGACAGACACAGTGGTGGTGTCTGCACCCATATCTACGAGGGCACATCCGGCACGCTTCTCACTGTCGGGGATGAGGTGCTTGGCCAGCTCGAGGGGTGAGATGAGCAGTTCGGCCACCTCCAGGCCAGCCTCTCGGCAGCATTTGCGTATGTTGTCCTCGAGTGTGCTGAGAGCGATGATGTTGAGGAAGTTGCCCTCTATCTGGTAGCCCTGTATGCCCTCAGGCTCGTTGGTGCGTGTACCATCCACGAGGTACTCCTGGGGGATGGTTTCGAGTATCTTGCGCTTGGGATACTCCGTGCCATGGTTCTCGTCGAGCAGGCTGTCGGTATGGTTGCTGGTAATCTTGACGTATTCAGCCAGATTGTGCACAATCTTGTTGGATACGGTGTGGAGCGACTGTCCGCTCAGACCGACGTAGGCACGCTTGATGATGACATCGAGTTTCTCCTCGAGACTCTCCTTGATGAGTCGGATGGTGCGTGAGGTCTTGTCGATATTGAATATGATACCTCTGCGTACACATTCCTTCATCTCGATGGTTTCCTTAGCCAGTATCTTCATGTTGCCATCGTGTCCCTTCTGTCCCGCTATGCCGCGGATGGTCGAACTGCCGAGTTCGATGGCTACGATAATTTCCTTATCTGCTCCCATATTCGTGTATTCTGTTTAATTTTAGCAATATGATTGTTTTTTGTTATTGGTCTTGTTGATTGTTTGCAGCAGGGGCTGCATTAGCCGGAGTTTCTGCATTAGCCGGTGTTTCCTGTACTACCGGATTTTCTGGGGCTTCCTGTTTGGGGGGATTGGCCGGCTTGGGCTGAGCGGGTGTGGCTGGTGCCTGAGTTGGCTTGGCCGGTGCTGGTGCTGCTGGAGTCGGTGTGGGGTTTGCGTGCTTCTTCTTGTCCTTGTCTTTACGCTCGCCCACTACGATGCCTTTGTAGCGGATGTCGATGGTCGAGTAGGTGTCCCATCCTGCCTTGCTGAGTCCCTCCTTGTAGAAGGTGCGGAGCTTAGTCAGTTTTTCCTCTATGTCCTTAGGTTCGCCCAGTATGACCGTGTGTTCGCCCAGGCGGGTGTACATCTCTATCTTGCGCTCGGAGACGACATGGAACTGCTGCACGAGAGGCTGCCAGAATGGGTCGTCCTGTATGTAGCATGCCATGGCAGTGAGTTGCTTGGTGGCAAAGTCCTTGCTGATACGTCCCGTGGCAATATTGAGATTGACATTGAACCCGCCTATGGGCATGGTGCAACCATGACGGTCGAGGTAGTATTCCTGACCATTCTCGGCCATCACATGCAGCACGGGCTGCTTGGTCACCACCTCTATGCAGAGTTTGCCGGTGTTGGTGTGGAAGCAGGTGGCCGTATCTACGTATGGGCTCTCTGCCAGTGCCTCTGTGATGACGGAATTGTTGATGCTGTCAATGGGTTCTCCCTCAATCTTGATCTTCTTCTTGTTGAGTATGTCGCGCACATCGCTGGCCTGTATAAAGCACATCTGCAGGCTGTCCACGATGGTAATCTCTACTCCGGTGCATTTCTTTATCTCGCCTTGGGTGGTATTGCGATGCACCACGGTAAAGATGATCGCGCCAGCCACGAGCACCAGTAACAGCAGTTTCAGGAATGTCTTCATTGCAGTTGTTTTACGTATTTCTTACCTCACGATAAATTGGGGGTTAAGCCAGTATCTTGGCTATCTCGCCAGAGTAGTCCTCCAGGTCGCCTGCACCGAGGGTGACAAGCACGTCGAAGCCGCCCTCGCGGACAATGTCGAGCACCTCCTCTTTCTTGCACTTGCGCTTCTGTATGCCGGGGCGCAGGTTGTCGTAGATGAGGTCGCTCGTAACGCCCTCGATGGGGAGCTCGCGAGCGGGATAGATGTCGGTCACTACGACATCGTCTACCAGCGAGAGGGCATCGGCGAAGTCCTTGTAGAAATCGCGGGTGCGGGTGTAGAGGTGAGGCTGGAAAATCACCTTGATACGGCGTCCCTCGTAGAGCTGCTTGATGCTGAGCATGGCCTGCTTGATCTCTGCGGGGTGGTGAGCATAGTCGCTCAGATAGACCATATCGGGGCGGCGCACACGGAAGTCGAAGCGACGATCTACACCGCTGAATGTCTCCATGCCACGGCGTATCTCTTCCTCAGTGGCACCGGCAATCTGTGCCAATGCCATGGCTGCGATACCGTTGTCGATATTCACAGTTACGGGTACACCGAGGTTGATGTCCTTGATATTGCCCAGGGGTGAGATGAGGTCGAAGCGTATCTCGCCATTGCCGATACGGATATTCTCGGCATGGAAGTCACCCTCCTCGATGCTGTATGTATAGGTGGTGACGCCCTCCTGCGTGTTGGGCTGCATCTTCAGGCCGGTGTGCATCACCAGGAAGCCACCGGGCTGGATGAGGCTGGTGTACTTGCGGAAACTCTCCAGATAGGCCTCCTCAGTGCCGTAGATGTCGAGATGGTCGGCATCGGTGCTGGTGATGACGGTGGCATAGGGAGTGAGCCAATGGAATGAGCGGTCGAACTCATCGGCCTCGATGACCACGTAGGGACTCTGCTCCGAGAGGATGTAATTGGTGCCATAGTTCTTGGTGATACCACCAAGGAAGGCGTTGCAGTCCACGTGGCTCTGGTGGAGCAGGTGGGCTGCCATGCTCGAGGTAGTGGTCTTACCGTGTGTACCCGCAGCGCAGAGACCCTTGAGGGTGCGTGTCAGTGTGCCGAGCACCTGGGCGCGCTTCTGTATCTCAAAACCTCCCTGCTGGAAGTAAACCAACTCCTTGTGCTGTGCGGGGATGGCGGGTGTGTAGATGACGAGTGTCGTTTCCTTGTCCTTGCACGCCTCGGGGATGAGGTCCACGTTCTCCTCATAGTGGATGTGGGCGCCCTCTTCGCTGAGTTTCTCAGTCAGTGCACTTGGGGTACGGTCATAGCCGCCCACGGTGAGACCAATGTGGAGGAAATAACGTGCGATGGCGCTCATACCGATGCCGCCGATACCTACGAAATATACAGATTTGATATTATCGAGTGTCATTATGCTTATTTTTCTATCAGTTTCAGTACTTCTTTTGCGATTATTTCGGCCGAGTCCTTGAAGGCCATCTTGTAGGCATTCTCTCCGAGCTGCTTGAGCTTGGTGCTGTCGTCCACTGTGGTGATGGCCAGTGGGATGAGTTTCTCTACGGCTTCTACGTCCTTCACGTAGAGAGCAGCGTCCTTCTTGACCAATGCCATGGCATTGTGAGTCTGGTGGTCCTCCGATACGTTGGGCGAGGGCACCAGTATGCTGGGCTTGCCCAGGAGGCAGAGTTCGCTGATGCTGCTGGCTCCGGCACGCGAGATGACAAGGTCTGCAGCGCGGTATGCCTCGTCCATCTTACTGATGAAGTCGGTGACATAGAGGTTGTCGGGCTTGCCCTTCTCCTTGAGAGCCTCTGCGATGGCATTCTTGTAGTAGCCACCTGTCTGCCAGATGAACTGAATACCTGATTTGGCTATCATATCGAGGTTTTTCAGCACACTCTCGTTCATGGTGCGTGCTCCGAGGCTACCACCGATGATAAGCACGATGGGCTTCTCGGGGTTCATCTCGAAGGTCTTGGCACATTCATCGCGCTTGAGGGCGGGGTTGAGCAGTCCCTGGCGTACAGGGTTGCCGGTCATCATGATGCGCTCTTTGGGGAAGAATCTCTCCATGCCCTCGTATGCCACGCATATCTTTTTGGCCTTCTTGGCAAGCGACTTGTTGGTAAGGCCCGCAAAGCTGTTTTGCTCCTGTATCAGGCAGGGTATGCCAAGGTCGTAGGCCGCATTGAGTGTGGCCGAACTGGCGTATCCACCCACGCCCACAGCCACCTGAGGCTTGAAGTCCTTGATAATCTTCTTTACCATGCGCTTGCTCTTGAGGAAGTCGAGCAGCACGCCGATGTTGCCTGGCTTCCACAGGGGGCGCAGCAGTCCGCGCACGGGCAGACCCTTGATGTCGTAGCCCGCAGCAGGTACACGTGTCATCTCCATGCGTCCCTCGGCACCTACGAAGAGGATTTCGGCCTCAGGGCGCAGTGCCTTGACAGCATTGGCAATGCTCACAGCGGGAAAGATATGGCCACCTGTGCCACCTCCGCTTATGATAACTCTTATCTTGTCCATTCTTTTTCCTTAATTTATAGTTAGGCTGCAGGTATGGGCTGCAACTCATTTTCCTTCGTTTGACTCACCTTCTTGGCCGAGCGGCTCACGCTGAGTATCATGCCGATGTAGGAGCAGGTGATGAATCCCGACGAACCACCCTTGCTGATGAGTGGCAGAGGCTGGCCGGTGACGGGGAAGAGCCCTACGGCTACACCCATATTCACCATGGCCTGGAATACCATCATGAGCGACAGTCCCATGACCAGATAGGCCGGAAATCGCGTGGCACACTGTTGGGCTATCTTCATCGAGCGGTAGAAGAGCAACAGGTAGAGGAACATGACGATACCTCCAAACTCAATGCCTCCCTCCTCGATGATGATGGAGTAGATGAAGTCGCAGTTGGCTTCCGGTAAGAAGTCGCGCTGTACGCTCTTGCCAGGGCCAAGTCCGATGATGTTGCTATTAGCTACGGCCATGGTGGCGTGTGTCACCTGTATGTCCTTGGTGATGTCGTATTCGGCAGGATTCTTGGGTCTCTCCTCTTTGTCCTTGAGTCGGTGTGCCCAGGTGCTGAATCGCTCCAGAGGTTTTTTCTTACCCACCTGGAAGTTGGCTATCTCCTGTACCGTTTCCTCCGACATACTCTTCACTGTCATAACGCCCAGGCCACCAGCAAGCAGTAGCCCCAGTCCGCATATAAGTAGCACCTTGCGATTGGCATCGGCCAGCCATAGCATCGCGAAGATAACCACAAAGATGATGGCCGCCGTGGATAAGTTTTCCTTACCGATAATGCAGCAGCAGACGAATGTGACTATGCCCACAAACTTGAGGGCGCCGTCAGAGGCACGTCCGCTTTTGGTGCGCAGGGTGGAAAGAATGAATGCCGTGAAGCCTATCAGCGTGATTTTGGTCAACTCTGATGGCTGGAATGTGTATCCTCCCAGCTTGATCCATCGCGAGGTGTCGTTGATGACCGTCGATGAGAACATCGTGTAGATCATCATGGGGAAGGCGAGAAACAGTAGCGAGAAGGTATTTATAATCTTGAAGAATTTGCACGGCACCTTGTGAAGCACCCATGCTATCATCATGCCAATCACTACGAAGGTGCCATGTTGGATCACGGGGTCGTAGTATTCCTTCTTGTAGCTGTCACGGCTCGAGGCGCTATATACCTCGATGATGGATATACCGCACAGGAGGATGAGTATCATCCACACCACCAGGTCGCCCTCCATCCACTTCTTTTTCTGGATGGCTTCCTTTATCTTTGTAAAGATGGTCATCGTGTAATCGACTTTTTACGGTAGAATTTTTCTCTTAGAGTAATCTCACTTGTTCGATGAACTGTTCGCCGCGGTCCTCCATGTTCTTGAAGAGGTCGAAGCTGGCGCAGCATGGGCTGAGCAGTACGGTGTCGCCAGCCTTAGCCATCTTGACGCAGGCCTCCACGCACTCTTTCATCGAGTGGGTATCGGCCACGGGGAGTCCGAGGTCATCGAAGTTCTGATGAAGTTTGGTGTTGTCGGCTCCGAGGTATACGATGCCGGCACACTTCTCCTTCACGAGGTCTTTGATGATGGTATAGTCGTTGCCCTTGTCCTTGCCACCCACGATGAGGATGGTGGGGCGCTCCATGGCCTGCAGGGCCACCTGGCAGGCATCCACGTTGGTAGCCTTCGAGTCGTTGATGTAGAGCACGCCATTCTTCTCCTCCACTTTCTCCAGGCGATGCTCCACGCCAGGGAAGTCCTTGAGGCACTGGCGTATGATGGCCTCGTCGGCACCGGCCAGCAGTGTAGCCTTGTAGGCAGCCAGCGCATTGCGCTTGTTGTGCTGACCTATCTGTGAGAAGTCGAGGTCGTATTTCTCGAAATCAGTATCCACAAAGCCGCAGAGGGTGGGATGTCCCTCCTGTGCAGGACGTGATGTTGGGGTAGGAGAGGGGCGGTAGCCATTGGCACGCTTCTCGAGTTCGTTGTCGATATACTCATCCTGACGCCAGTACACAAAGTGGTTGGCCTCTGTCTGGTTCTGTATGATGCGCATCTTGGAGTCCACATAGTTTTGCATCTCAAACTCATAGCGGTCGAGGTGGTCGGGTGTGATATTCATCAGCACGGCTATGTCGGCGCGGAAGTTGTACATGTTGTCGAGCTGGAAACTGCTAATCTCCAGTACGTACCAGTCGTGGTCGCCCTCAGCTACCTGGAGCGCAAAGCTACGGCCGATGTTGCCGGCCAGTCCCACGTCCACGCCCGTCTTCTGCATGATGTAGTAGATGAGGGTTGTGGTAGTGGTCTTGCCGTTGCTGCCGGTGATGCAGATGGTCTTGCCACGGCTGTATCGCATGGCAAATTCCAGTTCGCTCAGTATGGGTGTGCCCTTCTCCATGAGTTTCTGCACCATGGGGGCCGTATCGGGTATCCCAGGGCTCTTCACCACCTCGTCGGCTTCGAGTATCTTCTCCTCGGTATGCTTGCCGTCCTCCCACTCGATGTGGTTGGCCTCGAGCATGGCTCTGTACTTATCCTTGATGGTGCCCATGTCGCTCACGAACACCTCATAACCCTTCTTCTGTGCCAGGATGGCTGTGCCTACGCCGCTCTCTGCGCCACCCAGTATGACTATCTTGCTCATCGTTGTCTATTATCTAATCTTGAGTGTAATAATTGCCAGTGCACACATCAGGATAGTGACTATCCAGAAGCGTGTAGTAATCTTCGATTCCAGCCAGCATCCCTTAGGCCAGTTGAGCAGCACCTTGACATCGCTGCCGAGTTGTCCGGGCTTCACGCGGAAAGTGTCGTGGATGGGTGCACGCTTGAACACGCGCCACTTCTTGCCTCTCTTGTTGCCCATCTTGGCCACGTTGGTCTGCAGCATCACGCTGACGCTCTCCATGAGGAATACGAAGCAGAGCAGTGGCACGAGCAACTCCTTGTGGATGATGACGGCCATCACACCGATGATGCCACCAATGGCCAGACTGCCAGTGTCGCCCATGAAGACCTGTGCTGGGTAGGCGTTGTACCACAGGAATCCGATGAGTCCGCCCATGAAGGCGCACATGAATATCACGAGTTCCTCAGAACCGGGGATAAACATGATGTTGAGGTAGGCAGCCAGATTGATGTGGCTGCTCACGTAGGCCAGCACACCCAGAGCCAGGCATATTATGGCCGAGTTGCCTGCACACATGCCGTCCATGCCATCGTTGAGGTTGGCTCCGTTGCTCACGGCCATGACGATGAATGTGGTGACGAAGACGAAGAACAGCCATCCTGCTGCTCCCTTGTATTCGCCGAGGAATTCAAAGACGCTGTGGTATTCCAAGTTGTGATTCTTGACAAAGGGGATCGTGGTCTTGGTGCTCTTGATGGGGTCGCTCTTGTGTACCACCACCTCGACATTGTCTCTCTGCTGTATCTCCACATTCTCGCGTATCACAGCATCGGGACTCAGCCAGAGCGTCAGACCTACGCCCAGACCCAGCAGAGCCTGGCCCAGGAGTTTGTAGATGGGCTTAAGTCCATCCTTGGTCACCTTCATCTTTATCCAGTCGTCGGCAAAGCCGATGCCACCCAGCCAGAGCGTGGTCAGGAGCATGAGAATCATGTAGATGTTGCGCAGGCGTCCCAGCAAGAGGCAGGGCACGATGGTGGCCACAATGATGATGATGCCACCCATGGTGGGCACGCCCTTCTTTTCTACGCCGTATGGGTCGATGCTCTCGTCACGCTGGGCCTCATTGCCCCCGTGTCGCTTCATCCACTTGATGAAGTACTCACCAAACCAAATCGAAATGATGAGTGACAGTATCAATGTCAAAATGGCGCGGAAGGAGATGTAACTCCACAGATGAGCTCCGCTCATGCCGAAATCTCCTAAGTATCTGAACAAATAGTATAACACTGCTTTGTTTATTTTTATTATTTATGATTGTATTCTAACGTCTCTTTCGAGTCAATCGCAAAAGTCTATAGTCCGTTGTCCGTCAACCGTCTCACACGCCAAAGGCCTCGCGTATCACCTCGTGGTCGTCGAAGTGGTGTTTGACGCCCTGAATGATCTGGTAGTCCTCGTGTCCCTTGCCAGCCACGAGGATGACGTCACCAGGTTTAGCCATCATGCATGCCGTGCGGATAGCCTCGCGGCGGTCCACGATGCTGATGACCTTCTGCTTCTGCTGCTCATCCAGGCCAGCCAGCATGTCGTTGATGATCTCCTGGGGGTCCTCAAATCGGGGGTTGTCGCTGGTAATGATGACACGGTCCGAGTTGTTGGCTGCCTCGCAGGCCATGATGGGTCGCTTGCCCTTGTCGCGGTTACCGCCGGCTCCGCATACAGTCCAGCACTCACCCTTGTGGTTGAGTATCTCGTTGATGGTATTGAGCACGTTGACCAGCGCGTCAGGGGTGTGGGCATAGTCCACGATGGCGGTCACGCCGTTCTTGCTGCGTATGGTCTCAAAGCGTCCGTTGACCGACTTCATGGCGCTCAGTGCTGTGGCAGCATCTGTGGGTGTGATGCCCATCATCACGGCGGCGCCGTAGATGGCCAGCAGGTTGCTCACGTTGAAGCGTCCCACAAACTGTACGCTCACCTCCTGTCCGTTGAGGTCGAGCAGCATACCCTCGAAGCTCTCCTCAAGGATTTTGGCCTTGAAGTCAGCAGCGCTGCGGAGCGAGTAGGTCTTGATGTCTGCCTTGGTGTTCTGCACCATGACCATGCCATTCTTGTCGTCGGCATTGGTGATGGCAAATGCACCCTTGGGGAGCATGTCGAAGAATCCCTTCTTGGCATCACGGTAGCTCTCGAAGGTGCCATGATAGTCGAGGTGGTCGCGGGTGAGGTTGGTGAAGAGTCCGCCAGCGAATGTCAGACCGCCGATGCGCTGCTGAGCCACGCTGTGGCTGCTCACCTCCATGAAGGCATACTCGCAACCCTCGTCGGCCATGCGTCCGAGCAGGCGGTTGAGCGTGATGGGGTCGGGCGTGGTGCACTCGGTGGGGATGGCCTCCCCGTCGATGTAGTTGCACACGGTGCTGCAAAGGCCACACTTGTAGCCGAGATGACGGAACATGTCGTAGAGAACGGTGGCGATGGTGGTCTTGCCGTTGGTACCGGTCACACCGATGAGCTTCATGCGCTTGGTGGGTTCGCCCACAAAGGTGGTGGCCAATGGGCCCACGCAGTCGTCAGTGCTTGTGTATTGCAGGTAGGTCACGCCCTCTACGGTCTCCTCGGGCACCACCTGGCAGGCTATGGCCTTGGCTCCGAGTTCGATGGCCTTGCCGATGAACTTATGTCCGTCGGCCTGTGTGCCAACGATGGCCACGAAGAGGTTGCCCTCGGTGATCTTTCTTGAGTCTATCTCAATGCCTGTAATCTCAACATCAGTTGTGCCAACAATGCTCTGGGGCTTGCAGTTGGCGATAAGGCTTTGCAGTTTCATATTGATTTGATCTTATGGTTATACCTTATATATTATATATAGTGTCAGTTTTTAGCCCATTGTGAGGTTCACGGTCAGTCCCTTCTTGATGTCGCTGCCGGGCTCAATGCTCTGGTCCACGACGTGTCCTGCTCCCTCTATCTTGACCTTGAATCCGCATTGCTGCAGGGTGAAGACGGCATCGCGCGCACCCATACCCTTGACATCGGGCACCTTGTTTTTGGGTGTTGGAGTGGCCGTCAGGGTGATCTGCTTCTTCGTCCTCTGGTCATCGTTGGCCTGTCCCCACAGGGTGCCGGTGCTGGCTGCCCATGTGCTCTGGTAGTTGATGCCCAACTGCTTGAGCACGCTCACGGTCTCGGTCATGTTGCCATTCCATACGTAGGGCAGGTAGTGTGAGGTGGAGTCGGAGGCCAGTTCGGCTATGCGGTGCACACCGTTGGCCATCACACACTGTGCAATCTGGCTGAATACGGGAGCACAACTGGTGCCACCTCCGCAGGGGCCTATGGCCTTGATGGCTACGAGGCAGGTGTACTTGGGCGCATCGCTGGGGAAGTATCCACAGAAGGTCACGAGGTGGCGACCGCTGCTGTAGCCCTTGCCTCCGTCGTTCTTGTTGCCGGCTATCTGGGCCGTACCAGTCTTGCCGCTGACCTTAAACTGCGGACAGGCGGCTCTGTTGCCGGTGGCCTTCTCGGCGCTTACCACGCTCTCGAGTATCTCCTGGATGTCGGCGAGTGTCTCTTTGGAGCACATCTTCTCTCTGAGCACCTCCACGGGAAATTCCTTCACGACCTTTCCGTCGACGATCTCTGCCTTCACAAAGCGTGGCTTCACCATCTTGCCACCATTGGCAATACCATTGTAGAAGGTGCAGGTGCTGATGGGGGGCAGCAGTGTCTCGTATCCGATGCTCATCCATGGCAGGGTGGTCTTGTACCAGTGCTTGCTCTTAGGGTCCTTGATCAGAGGATCCACGGCACCGGCAATGGGGAGTCCCAGGGGGATACCCATACCCTCGCGCAGGATGGCCTTGACAAAGTTTTCGGGGTCGCCCTTGTAGGCATCGTCGATGACGGTGGAGACGCCCACGTTGCTACTCTTCTGCATGATCTTCTTCACGTCGATGAGGCCGTATCCGCCCGAGGTGTAGCTGACGTCCTTCATGTTGCGTCCGTACATCTTCTTCAGTCCGCATCCCGTCTGTACCATGGTGGTCTTGGTGGTGCGTCCGTCCTCGATGGCGGCCATGATGCTGGCCGTCTTGAAGGTACTACCGGGCTCCATACGGTCGCTCAGGGCGTTGTTGCGAATCTCGTAGTACTGTCCGTCGCCGCAGAGACTCATGTTGACCAATGCCTTGACATCGCCTGTGGCGGCCTCCATGACGATGACCATGCCCAGTTCGGCCGTTGCACCGGTCTTCTCGCGCATGTTGTGCATCTGTGCCACGATGGCCTTCTCGGCCACATCCTGTATGTCGACATCGATGGTGGTCATCAGGTCGTGTCCGCTCTCGGGAAACTGGTCGATGAAGCTGACACGCTTGTTGCGCACCTTGTTGCGGTGCATGCGTCCGTCTATACCTCTTAATATACTGTCATAGGCCAGTTCGATGCCGTTGCGTGCACGTGCCGAGTCGTCGTAGATGCCGAGGGTGCGGGTGGCGAGCGAGCCGTAGGGTTTCTTGCGCATCATGATTTCCTTACCATGGAATCCGCCCTTGAAGGTCTTCTCGCGCAGCACGGGCAGTTTCTGGCAGTCGCGATATTGTATGTAGGTGGCCCGTCCGGGGGCGAGGCGGCATGAGTATGGCTTGCGGACGTAGGCCTGCTTCTTCTCGCTCCACATGTTGCGGCGCTTACGTCCGCGCTCGATGCCATGCTCGAGCTTCTTGCGGAAGTAGTCGGGCTTCTTGTCGGGGAAGATAGCGGCCAGTCCGTCGCAGATGCTGTCCATGCTGGCCACGAGGGCCGAGTCGCGCCATGCCTGTGCCTTCTCTTGTGCCACGCTGTCTTTGTCCACGACATTGATGTCAAGGTAGAGTTCGTATTCGGGCACCGAGCTGACCATCGTGCGGCCCTTGCAGTCGAGCAGTTCGCCTCTGTCGGCCGTGATGGCTATGTCTTCGTTGCTGAATCGCTTGCTGACAGCAAACCAGTATTCGTGCTCAAACAGCATGGTATGGAGGGCCTTGCCAAGAATGCACAAGCCGAGTACACACATGAAGTAGAATATCCACTGGAATCTCTGTGTGGCCCTGTTCTGTTGTTTTCTTTGTTTGGTGTCCATTGGGGGTTATTGCTGTTTGATGATGAATGGTGCTTCTTTGGGAGCTTTGAGGGTGCTGTCGCCTTGCTCTATCAGTTTCTGCTCGATGTTGCTCTGTCGGGTTTTGAGCGTGAGGTCGGCCGCTTTGGTCAGTGCCTTGAAGCGTATGTCCTTGAGCTGTTCTCTCAGCGCCTCCTCCTCGATCATCTCGAGCTGTGCCTGGTAGCCGTTGGTCACAAAAAGCAACAGACCCACGGTGATGACGAAGAACAGTCCGAGGTTGCGCTTGAACCACTGTCCGTCGATCTCGAGAGAGTGGAGCAGCTTTTCGAGGGCCTTTTTGCCTTGCGTGGGCTTGTCCGCCTGTGCTGCCGCGGTCACTTCCTCTTCATTCTCATTGTCTTGCTCATCGATGAGGTTTTCTGTCTCCTCCTCGGTGGCCTCTGCCAGCCGGGCGGCCTCAGCATCGCTGGTGTCGGGGGTGATATCTTCTGCGATGCTGGTCTCCTCGGCCTGGTCAGCGAGTGCCTCAGGCGTGGTGTCGGTGGTCTCGACGATGTCCTCGGGCAGTATCTCTATGTCGTTGTGTGGGTCTTGTGTGGTCATTGTCTGTGGGGGTTAGGGGTGGGGCAGATTTTTTGGGTGTTCCGTAGTGTTCGGCTATTTCAGTGGCGGGAGTCACTCGGTCAGCTTAATGCCGATACGCATTTTGGCGCTTCGGCTTCTGGTGTTGACGGCCTGCTCCTCTTTGGTGGGAGCCACGGCCTTGCCCAGGGGTTTCATCGGGGCATTGGTGCGCCCGAAGATGTCTTGCTCCACTTTGCCCTCGGGCGAACCGGTCTTGAGTATGTTCTTCACCATGCGGTCCTCGAGGCTGTGGTAGGTGAGCACCACGAGGCGTCCTCTGGGCTTGAGCACTTTGATGGCGGCGTTGAGCATCTCTCTGAGGGCCTTCATCTCGCCGTTGACCTCGATGCGGAGGGCCTGGAAGACTTTGGCCATCTCCTTCTTTTCGCGTTCGCGACCAAAGAGGGGTTTGATGAGGTCGGCCAACTGGCCCGTGGTGGTGATGCGCTGCGAGGCACGCGCCTTGACGATGACGTTGGCCAGTTTGCGACTGTTTTTGAGTTCGCCGTAGAGGTAGAAGATGTCCGCCAGCGCCTCCTCCGAGTATTCGTTGACTATCTTTTCAGCCGTCAGCGTGGAGGTCTGGTTCATGCGCATGTCGAGGGCAGCGTCGTAGCGGAAGGAGAATCCCCTCTCGCCAGCGTCGAGGTGATGGCTGCTCACTCCGAGGTCGGCCAGGATGCCGTCGAGCCCGTCCACGCCGTAGTACTGCATCCAGTTTTTGAGGAAGCGGAAGTTACTTCTGACGAATGTGAAGCGCTCGTCCTTGATGGCTCCCTCCATGGCGTCGAGGTCTTGGTCAAAACCGTAGAGATGCCCCTGCTGGCCCAGTCGGCTCACTATCTCCTTGCTGTGTCCGCCTCCGCCGTAGGTCATGTCGGCATAGAGGCCGTCGGGCTTGATGTCGAGTCCGTCCACTGTCTCGTGGAGCATCACTGGTATGTGGTATGTGGGGCAATCCATTATCTTGCGGTTGTAGGTTTTTTAAGCTATTATGGGTTCAAGGGGGGGGCTCGCTTCGCTCGTGGAGTTAAAGGGACGTCACGCTTGTTGTAGAGGCTCCTCCCCTTTGGGGGAGGCGTGGGTGGGGCTTTTGAACATCATCTCGAGCGATGCGGCCAGGCTGTCGGTGTCCTCGAGTAGTGCGTCGGCGGCCTGGCGGTTCCATATCTCGATGGTGTTGTCCATGCCGATGAATCGGACGTCGCTCTCAATGCCGCTGAATTCGAGGTAGCGCCGCGGGATGAGCAGTCGGCCGCTGCCGTCGAGCACGATGCTCTCGGCGTCAGCCACAAAGCGTCGCAGGTTTTGCCGGCCCACGGGGTCGAACATATTGGTGCGCTCGGTGATGGCGTCCACCTGCTTGTCCCACACCGAGGCGGGGTAGAGCATGAGGCATTTCTGGAACACGTCGCGTCGCAACACCAGTCGCTCCTCCTCGTGGGCCTGCAGCACCTTGCGGAATGCGGCGGGCAGGAAGATGCGCCCCTTGGCGTCGGTCTTGGCGTCTATGTAGCCTATAAATCTCATGCTCTGTTTCGCTATTTTTTAATTATAATGTAAATTTTGGCTCCAAAGTTACACAATTCTCCACAATTCCCCACACTTTCCCCCACTTTTTTTCAAAATAAGTGTTGTTTCTTGATACACCTCTCGTATCCCTTTGATTTTGAGAAAGGGCGCGCACCACTTGGCTGGTGGGGGACGAGTGACGAAAAACGCCCGTTTGATTGCATATTTCGCCCCTTTTCTCTACCTTTGCGGCCAAGAAAACGATTTGGATTATGAAAAAGTTATTTTTATTGTTGCTATGCGTCGTCTTTGTCTCACAGACGGAGGCCAAGCGCAAGGAGAAACGAAGCGTGGTGCGTATCGAAACCAGCATGGGTGTGATCCGTGTGGCTTTGCTTGACGACACCCCCTTGCATCGTGACAATTTTCTCCGTCTTGCGGCCGAGGGATTTTATGATGGCACACTCTTTCACCGTGTCATCGAGGACTTCATGATACAGGGCGGCGACCCTGACAGCCGTGGCGCTGCTCCCGGCAAGCGTCTGGGTGAGGGCGACGTGGGCTACCGCATCCCCGCAGAGATATGTCTGCCAGACTATTACCACCTGCGCGGAGCCCTGGCTGCAGCGCGCGAGGGCGACGAGGTCAATCCCGAGCGTATGAGCAGCGGATGTCAGTTTTATATCGTGTGGGGCAAGTCGTTTGGGCCAGCCTCTCTGCGTCGTGCCCGCGACCGCATGGAGGAGATGTCGGGCATGGAGATGACGGCCCAGATGTTTGACGATTACATCATGCAGGGCGGCACTCCCCATCTGGACGGTTCATACACCGTTTTTGGCCAAGTCATCGAGGGTTTGGACATTGTGCGCACCATTCAGAAGGTAGCTACCGACACCTTTGATCGTCCCCTGCAGGACGTGGTTGTCACCCGCATGGTGGTGGAGCAGAAGAGCAAGGCCGCCAAGGCCTCCAATTATCGGGGAGATTGGGGAAAATATCAATAAATAAAAATATATAAAGATATAACA
>CALZKW010000003.1 GCA_945788095.1 uncultured Prevotellaceae bacterium
TGCAGCTCCACCTGCTCCAGGTGGTTGGTGTAGATGTGGGTGTCACCCGTGGTGTGGATAAACTCGCCGGGCTCGAGGCCACACACCTGGGCCATCATCATGCAGAGGAGGGCATACGAGGCGATATTGAAGGGCACACCCAGGAAGGAGTCTGCGCTGCGCTGATAGAGCTGCAGCGAGAGCTTACCGTTGGCCACATAAAACTGGAAGAAGGCATGACATGGGGGCAGGTTCATGTTCTTGATGTCGGCCACATTCCATGCCGACACGATGATACGGCGGCAGTCGGGGTCGCGCTTGATGGTGTCCACAGCCTGCTGTATCTGGTCGATGCATCCACCATCGTAGTCGGGCCATGAGCGCCACTGATAGCCGTAGATATGGCCCAGGTCGCCCGTCTCGGGGTCGGCCCACTCATTCCATATCCTCACGCCGCGCTCCTGCAGCCACTTGGCATTGGTGTTGCCCTGCAGAAACCACAGGAGTTCGTAGATGATGCTCTTGAGATGCACCTTCTTGGTGGTGAGCAGGGGGAAGCCCTGCGAAAGGTCGAAGCGCATCTGATGGCCGAAGATGCTGATGGTGCCCGTACCGGTGCGGTCGTCCTTGCGTGTGCCCTCGTCGAGGATGCGGCGCAAGAGGTCGTGATATTGTTGCATGGGTAAGTCAATTTAGAAGACCCCACCCCGACCCTCCCCAAGGGGAGGGGGCGCTGTGAGGTTATGAGATTGTTTCACACGAAGGCACGAAGACCACGAAGTTTTTTTGGGTGATTTTGATGTGGTATACGGCCGTAGCATGAATGGTAAATTGTAAATGGTAAATAGTCCCTCCCCCCCTGGGGGAGGCTAGGAGGGGGCATTTTGGAGGAGGTTAGGAGGGGGCCCTTAAATAATCCACGAACGAATAGCGATAGGCGTGCTTCTCGTCGGTGTCGTGGGGCTCGTTGGCCACCACCTCCCACTCCGTCTTGTCGAAGTCGGGGAAGTAGGCGTCAGCCTCCTTGGGCGTGTCGTCTATCTCGGTCAGACAGAGGCGGTCTGCCATGCCTATGGCCTGTCTGTACACCGAGTCGCCACCGATGATATAGATGTCCTCACCGGGGGCACACGAGGCCAGCGCCGCCTCAAGGTTGGGATAGACGTCTGCTCCGGGAAGTTCTGTGATGGTGCGACTCAAAACCACATTGCGTCTATTGGGCAATGCGCCTTTGGGAAACGACTCGAAGGTCTTTCGGCCCATGATGATGGTGTGGCCCGTGGTGAGCGCCTTGAAGCGTTTCAGGTCGTTGGGCAACCAGTAGAGCAGTTTGTTCTGGTATCCGATGGCCATATTGCTGGCCACCGCAGCTATGAGTGTGATCATCTCTGTGTCATGTTGGTTATTGCTGCAAAGGTACGAAAAAAGACACAACCACCACACATGTGGCGGTTTGATTTTCACCAGAGAAGCCTGCAATACACCCTGCTCTCAGCGCCATGGTATCTGTCGCTGCCACAGACCATATACCCCACCACCACAGTCCATATATCCCACGGAGCCAGCATATATATGCCCACAGAGCCTCCGAGAGAGCCCCTGTGCGAGGCGATTCATCGCCTCGATTCTCCCCCCCAAGAGCCCACCAAAAAACACCCGGGTCTCACCATCACAAGACCCGGGTCTGAGCATAGCAAACACCCGGGTCTCAGCAACGCCAGACCCGGGTATAAATCGCAAGAGAGGTGGGCATACGCCAGGTACCGCCCCACTTGGCACGCGCAACATCGTCGGAAATATCCAGAACTACCTTATCGTCCACATTGCCGTTACTTTCTTGAGTACAGTATTTGGTAAAAGAACGACTTTCTTCAATATACTCGGTAAAGCGATAATTTGTCCACCAGAAGTAATGTTCTTGTGCGGAATAGTAGCCGCTAAGCTCACCCCAAGCAAAGTATTGTCCCTCTTCCTCTTGACCGCTGGCACCTATGTTGCAAGTGGCCCACTTGATACCAAAGGGAAGCATCAGGTCCACATACTCATGACCATAGAGTGAACCGCTTACATCTGCTCCTGTCCCAGACGATGTAAGAAAGAAATCTGCATCATCACACCATAAAAAGAATACGAAACCACTACTACAGTCCACCACGGGCCGAGATGCCCCCACAAAGTGTCTGTCCGTCCGTCCAAATCCTTATATATATAGGATTTGGACGGACGGACAGACACGGGCCCCGCGGAAAGAAACTTAAACAACTACATATTACCCTGGCTGGAGCCATTCCCCACGACCACACAACACCAATCCAGGCAAGCCACTCTGTAAAGATTTACTCCACACCCTCTTCCTACGGAGATCATTCGGATTGACTTCGGATTGCCCTTACCGCATTTTTGTCCCGCTTTTTAAAGATGCTCGAAATATCAGATACGCTCGCTGTAATCCTCGTTCCTCTGCCTTTATTTAGGGCTATGTTCTTCTGCCCCTTTCTTAGACCCGCTTCGCTCGCTAAGCGTCACTCATCGAGATACCGAGCGGAGGCGCGTTGCAGTTTACCATCTTTCTCCCATCCTCTTTTTATTTATAGCATGGCTGTTGTTATATCTTTCTATATTTATTGATTGATATTCTATCTCATCTCCCCGCTAAACCATAATCTGAAAGACATTTTTGATTCCCTCCCCAAAGAGGTTTGAATGGCCAAGTAGTTGATTAATTCCTTCCTCCCAACTGGCCAACATTTGTTCGCCAACTGAGAAACAATGGCTCACCTAATATTCTGGGGGCAAATTAGAGTTTATGGGGGAGAACGCCCCTCCGGGGCTTGAAGTAAAAAAGGGAGTCAAAGGGAAGTTAAAAGGAGGTTATAGGGACGATTGTCCTGTTGCGGCATTCCCATTTATTATTCATATAATTCATGCCCGTTTATGTTTCTATTTTTTTCCGTTCGTTCCGTTGTTCCCCCATCTCCCCGCTAAACCATAATTTACCCCTATATCTATCACGTGAGTTTTGTAGGTGAAGCATTAGATAAACAACTAAATAAACGGGAGGGGCATCTTATTCACACGAAGGCCGAAAAAAGGTGGTGGTGCACGCTATTGTGCACCACCACCCTATGTAAGATGTATCTGTGAGCGGTGAAGATTACTTGCCACGATGAGAGGCAGAATAACTAATCTTCAGAGCATAAGATTTACGCAACCACTCCTTGATGTCGGTAATGTAACCCATCTGGGTCTTCTGGTCGGCCTTGATAGAGATGGTCTGCTTACTCTGGTCGGCCATGCCTTCACGCTCCTGAGCGATGAAGTCCTTTACCTGAGGAGGCTCAGCATAACGGTCGTTCAACTGAATACGTGTACCACCGCCGTACTTGCCGCGATACTCGTCAGTGGGAGGACCTACGTATATGAAAGATACCGCTGACTTATGTTCGAGTTTCTCCAGCTCTGTACCCTGAGGAACGGTGAACTTCACCTTGAGGGTTACTTCACGCATGGTGGTTACCATCATGAAGAAGAAGAGGATGGTGAAAATCAAGTCGGGCAGAGACGAGGTGTTCATCTCAGGCATCTCTCTTGATTGTTTCTTCTTGAATCCCATAATTAGTTTTTCCTGTAATCTTTTGGTTCAGCCTCAGAAATCTTCTGTGGCAATACATCACGCACAGCTGCTTTCTGATCCTCTGTCAAATACTGATACTCACACTTGAAGTTCTTCTTGCTGAAGTCATCGCGGAGCTCATTGTAAGCAGCCACGAGTTCGTTCTGCACCAGGAAGTATACCCAGTATGGTGTACCACGGTCGGTTTGCACAGAGATGACATGATTAACGGTAATGTTCATAGGTGGCATGCCCACCTTCTTCATGTTGTCTGTCTGAACAGTCTGCAACTCGGGCAGGTTGGGATCGTTGGCCTCATTGAGGATGAAGCGCTTGGCGATTTCCTTGAGTGCGGGTGCGGTGAGGGTGTTGTAGTTGATCTCGATCTCCTCACGGTTGGCACGGGCACGACCTGCGGCATTGACCTGAATATTCAGGATGTTGCGTTCCTTTACATCAATTTGAGCCTGTTCCTGATTCTTGTCGGGTGGAGGTGGCAGACGGCGGATAAGGCCGGTGTCAGTATCCATTGATGTTGTAATCAGGAAGAAGATCAGCAACATGAAAGAAATATCTGCGGTAGAACTGGTGTTCAGTCCTGGCATTTTCTTCTTTTTCTTTGCCATTTCTTTCTGGATTTAAGTGATGTAATTCTTACTTTGTAGCAGACTTGGTCAGAATGCCTGTCATGCTGATAGCTACTGCAGCAGCTGCTATGATGAAGAGCAGGCCGATAGATACCATGAAGGCATCAACTACGGTTACCCAACCAGCAGAGGTTACGGTGCCATTAGCAAATCGGTAGGGCTCCTCGTTGAGACCGGTAGCAGCACCGATACCGAGAGAGGCAATGAGCAGCACGATGGTGCCGAGCATGATCTTCTTGCCGGGAACGCCGGTGATGGCTGTTGAGTCAACACCCTTGTTGCTTGAGATACCGCGAGCCACTGCCCAGATACATACACCAGCCGTAGCAAATACGAGGGCGTACATGTAGAACAACACTACGTCGGTCAGCAAGGGCACGTTCTTGTCGCCGATAAAGTCGTTTTCCCAACCAATGAGGAAGAAGAGCACGAACAATACAATTGACAGGACGATGAGACCGACAAGTGTGTATCTTGAAATTTTTTCGATCTTCATAATAAAATCTCCTTATCAATTATTGATTACTTTTTGCACTTGGGTGACTGAACACACATTACGAGGAGCTCCTGAGCAGCCTCCTCCATGTTAGCAGTGAGGTTCTCTACGCGAGAGAGGATGTAGTTGTAGAACAACTGGAGGATAAGAGCAACAACGATACCGAAGATGGTGGTGATCAGAGCGACCTTCATACCACCAGCAACAACGGTAGGAGAAATATCACCAGCCTTCTGGATGTCGTCGAATGCCTGAACCATACCGATTACAGTACCCAAGAATCCGAGAGAGGGAGCCATCGCGATGAAGAGGGTAATCCAAGAAAGGTTCTCCTCGAGGTATGAACCCTGAACCTCAGCCTCCATGTTGATGGTGCGCTCGATGGTCTGGATGTCGTTCTGGTCGTCGCTGTTGAGACAAGCGAGAGCCTTCTTAGACACCTGAGCTACAGGACCGCGAGAAGCCTCACACTTCTGGATAGCAGCCTCTACCTTACCAGCAGCTACGAGAGCCTTGAGGTCGCCTACGAACTTGCGAGTGTTGATCTGAGCGAGAGCGAGGTAAACAACGCGCTCGATGCAAAGAGCGAGACCGAGAACGAGAGCGATAGCTACGAGTGACATAAAGTCAGCGCCACCCTCGATATACTTGGTCTTCAACTGCTTGTGGAAGCTCTCTGATACCTCCTCAGCCTCGGCGGGAGCCTCTGTCTCAGCAGCAGCAACAGCAGCTGTATCAACAGCAGCAGTGTCAACGGCAGCAGAGTCAACAGCAGCAGAATCATTCTCAGCTACCTGCTCAGTAGCAGCAGAATCAGTAGCCTCCTGAGCGAGAACGGGAGTGGTACCCAATACGCTAACAGCTACCATCGCAACAATTGCAAAAAACTTTTTCATTGTGTGTGTAGTTTTTAAGATTAATTAATTTGTTATTTGATATTTATTTGTTTTTCCTCAGTATTAAACCAAGCGGAGAGAGGGGGATTCGAACCCCCGAATCGGTTTTGCCGATTACACGCTTTCCAGGCGTGCCTCTTCAGCCACTCGAGCACCTCTCCAGGAGCAGGGACATGGGATGTCTACACCCCACCCTTCTGCAATTCGGCTGCAAATTACAAAGAAATCGTGACCTACGGCCGAATTCCGTTACAAAAATATTCTTTTTTTTGTAGATATACCTTCTATTATTAAAAAAACTTTCGTTTGGAGGCAATTTTTCCTCTTTTGGGGGTGTATTTAAGCCTTATTGGGTAAACAAAAGATGCGATATGCCGTAGATGTGGTAAGTCGGTCGGCTTCCTGCACCTCTACATTATATATATTAGCAAGCTTCGCTACTACCTCGCTGACATAGCTGCTCTCGTTGCGTTTGCCGCGGTGGGGAGTGGGAGCCAGATAGGGACTGTCGGTCTCGACCACGATACGGTCGAGAGGCACAGCCTCGAGAAGGGCATCAGGAAGCTTGGACTTCTTGAAGGTGAGCACACCTCCGATGCCCAGGGCAAAGCCCTCGAAGCTGAGCAGTTCGCGGGCTTCGTCGGCTGAGCCGCCAAAGCAATGGAAGACTCCCTTGAGCCCCTCATGACGGTGACGCTCCATGACCTCGACGACCTCGGCATGGGCATTGCGGGTATGGATGACCAGAGGCAGATGGTAGTCGCGAGCCCAGCACACCTGGCGCTCGAAGGCGCAAAGCTGCTCCTCGCGGTAGGTTTGGTCCCAATAGAGGTCGATGCCGACCTCGCCCACGGCGATGTAGGAATGAGAGGGTGAGGTGAGAAGACGCTCCATTTCATCGAGTAAAACCTCGTACCCCTCCTTGACATCCTCGGGGTGGAGCCCCATCATGGGATGGCAGAAGCCAGGGTAGCGCTGACAGAGATCCATCATGCGGGGGATGGACTCACGGTTGATATTGGGTAAGAGGATGTGCTCCACGCCAGCCTCACGGGCGCGGAGCACCACCTCGTCACGGTCTTCGTCAAACTCGGGTTCGTAGATATGCGAATGAGTATCTATCATTTGCTTTGAGGTTTTAGGTCGCTTTACTTTGAAGTTTTAGGTTTTGGGGTTTAGAGTTAACAACGGAACAAACAGAAAATCATGATTCCGTTCTTTCCGTTGTTTAAAAAATTTACGACTGTCTGTTGAGCATCTTTAAGGCATACTGCCAAAGGATTTCCTTCTTCTCCTGGGAGAGATTGACACGCTCGAGGGCTGCCTCGGCCTCCACGAAGTAGGCGTTGATCTTCTCGCGAGCTACGGCTGGGATGCCTATCTCATTATAGAGTGCGGTGACTGCAGCTATCTTCTCCTCGGCATCGTAGTCCACGGCCGAGATCCACTGGATGAGCTGACTACGCTGTTCCTCGTTGGCGCGCGAGAGTGCATTGATGAGCATATAGGTCTTCTTGTTGCAAAGTATGTCTCCACCGATGCGTTTGCCGAACACCTTTGGGTCTCCATAGACATCAAGGTAGTCATCCTGGAGCTGGAAGGCCAAACCGAGTTTCTCTCCGAATTCATAGAGGGCATCGGCATCACTCTGGGGAGCATCGGCCAGGATGGCGCCTATCTTGAGGGCGCAGGCCAGGAGCACAGATGTCTTGAGGCGGATCATCTCGATATACTCCTCCTCACGAACGTCGTTGCGTGTCTCAAATTCCATGTCATACTGCTGACCATCGCATATCTCAATAGCAGTCTCGGTGAAGAGACTCATGACAGCAGGCATATGCTGCTTGTCGCATGCCATCATGCGCTGAAAGGCAAGCAGAAGCATGGTGTCACCACTGAGGATAGCGGCATTGTCGTCCCACTTGCGGTGCACCGTGGGCTGTCCGCGACGCACATCGGCACGGTCCATGAGGTCGTCGTGGAGGAGGGTATGATTGTGGTAGGTCTCGAGGGCGATAGCATTCATCAAGATGCTCTCGGGATTCTCTTGCCAGAGGTTGTAGGCCATAAGCATGAGCACGGGACGCACACGCTTGCCGCCAAGCGAGAGCACATACTTGATGGGCTCATACAGACTTTGTGGCTGACGGTCGTAAGGAAGTGCAGCAATGGCACTCTCCACCATGTGGAGTATCTCTTTGCTGGTATACATAGGGTGGTATGCTTTTATACAACAAAGGCTGCCTCAGAGAGCAGCCTTTGTATGAGTTTATGATTTTCTATTACTGAATCTTGAATGTTACAGGGAGGTTGAAGTAAGAACGTACGGTCTTGTTACCCTGCTTTGCGGGAATCCATGCAGGCATGCTCTTGACTACGCGTACTGCCTCGTTGGCGAGATCCTGGTCTGGAGAGCGGGTCACGGTTACGTTCTGGATAGAACCGTCCTTGTTGACAACGAACTTGACCATTACACGACCCTGAACGCCCTGATCCTGACATCTTGGGGGATACTTCAGATTCTTGTACAGCCACTTGTAGAGAGCTTCCTCACCACCGGGGAAAGAAGCCATTACCTGGGGTGCATCGTAGATGGTCTCATCCTCCTGTACGACCTCCTGTACGACAGGAGCAGGTGCGGGTGCTGGTGGTGGAGGTGGGGGTGCCACTACCTGTACGGGGCCGGGCACTGAGGGAGCCTGTGCAGGAGCTGCTGCGGTGGGCTCGCCGGTACCTTGTACTGCTACGATAGCCTGGTTGACCTCCTCGGTAGTAGTAATTTCCTTCTCGGGAATCTCGGTCTCATTGTCCACAATGTTCAAGATCTCGGGAATCTCGGGAGTAACCATGACGGGGGCTGCGGGCTGCTGCTCTGGCTGCTGAGTGATGGGAATCATCTCATCCTCCACAATCAGAGTGGGCAACTCTACAGGCGCCTCCTGAACGATTTTCTCTCTATCCGTCCATTCCAGAGCAAGGTAGAGAGTAGCCAACGTCAGAACCATACCAATCCACAGACTGGTCGTCTTCTGCTCGTTCAAAGCGTCAGCAAGAGTCTTGTTTGCTTCCATAATATTATAATTATTCGTGTATTTTTCTCAGATTGTTCGCAAATGTAGCACATTTTTTTTGTTTAGCGATAGGATTGATACGATTTTTTTTGCTTAGGCACGTTTTTTTCTCTCCACGGGTTAATCGTGGGGAAGTTTTTGGCCTTGGTTGCGGATTTATCTAAAAAATAACGTACCTTTGAACCCCAAAGCGCAAAAACATGTTGAGAAAGCGACTATACCTATTAATAATATCCCTCCTCTCCGCCACTGTGCTCCTGGCTCAGGAGCGCAGCAGCGTGTTCAATTTTCTCTCGCTACCCACATCATCGCATGCCATTGGCCTGGGCGGTCGCAACATCTCAGTCATCGACGACGACGCATCGCTGGCCTTTCAGAATCCTGCCCTCCTGGCCAGCGTGAGCGACAACAGCATCAACTTCAACTTTATGACCTATATGCGAGGCACCAAGAACGGTAGCGCCTCCTTCACCCGCATAGCCGGTGAGAGGGGCACGTGGGGTGTCAATGCTCAGTTTCTGGGTTACGGCAAGATAGAGGAAACGGATGAGTGGGGCAACCAGCTGGGTAGCAATACGGCACTCGACATGGCCATCAGCGGACTCTACAGTTATAATCTGAGCGACCGTTGGGTGGGTGGCGCCACGGGCAAGTTCATCTATTCCAAGTATGCCACCTACTCCTCTGTAGCCCTGGCTGTGGACCTTGGCCTCAACTACTATGACGAGGAGCACAACGTGTCCTTCTCTGCCGTAGCAGCCAATCTGGGCGGACAGGTCAAGGCCTTTGGCAACCACCACGAGCGTCTGCCCTTCAATCTGATGATGGGTTTCACCAAGGGCATCGCACATGCCCCCTTCCGCATATCGGTGACGATGAGCGACATGACGCGCTGGAAGAAGACAGACCTCTACTTTGTGGACAAAGCCCCCAATGGCGGCAAACTCCTGATGAGCCACTTCAACGTGGGCATCGACGTTCTGCCCACCAAGACCACCTACCTGTCAATGGGCTTCAACTTCCGCCGCGCCTATGAGATGAAGGCTGCCGGTTCGTCGCACGCTGCCGGTCTGACCTTCGGAGCAGGTATCAACGTGAAGCACTTCAAGTTTGGTCTGGCCTACGGCAAGTATCACGTCAGCGCACCCACCCTGGCCTTCACACTCGGATACCATATTTAAGTAAATTTATAGACAACGGACAACGGACTATGGACATCGGACAACGGGAACGGTCAGTAGCCGTAGTCCGTTGTCTGTAGCCAGTAGTCATCAATAAACAACTCCCATATATGAAAAAGATTACAATAGCCATCGATGGATTCTCATCGTGTGGCAAGAGCACAATGGCCAAGGACCTGGCCCGCGAGATAGGTTATGTATATGTTGACACGGGTGCCATGTACCGTGCGGTGACGCTCTACTGCATCGAGCATGGTCTCATCACCGACGAGGGCGTAGACATTGAGGCCCTGCGCGAGAAGATGGACGACGTCAAGATCAGTTTCCAGTTTAATGCCGAGAAGGGACGCCCCGACACCTACCTCAACGGCACCCTCGTGGAGGACCGCATCCGCACCATGGAGGTGTCGGGCAAGGTGAGCCACGTGGCCGTCATCGACTTTGTGCGCAAGGCCATGGTGAGCCAGCAGCAGGAGATGGGCCAAGGCGGCGGCGTGGTGATGGACGGACGCGACATCGGCACCACGGTATTCCCCAACGCCGAACTCAAGATATTCGTGACGGCCAGCGCTGAGGTGCGTGCCCAGCGTCGCTACGACGAACTCACCGCCAAGGGTGAGGCTTGCAACATGGAGGAGATACTGGCCAACGTGAAGGAGCGCGACTACATCGACTCACACCGTGAGGTGAGTCCACTGCGTCAGGCCGACGATGCCTTGGTGCTCGACAACAGCCACATGACCATCCCCGAGCAGAAGGCATGGCTGATGGAGAAATATCAGGAGAGATGTCAATAAGTCCCCTCCCTTCCTCCCCCGAGGGGGGAAGGGATTTTTTGTTTACCCCCCAAATCATTCTGACACTATGACCATAGAGATAGACAGCGGCAGCGGATTCTGCTTCGGTGTGACCCGCGCCATCAGCAAGGCTGAGGAGGAACTGAACAATGCCACCCCACTCTACTGTCTGGGCGACATCGTGCACAACGGCCGCGAGTGTGACCGCTTGCAGCAGATGGGACTCGTCACCATCGACCATGAGGCCATGAGCAAGTTGCACAACGTCAAGGTGCTGCTGCGCGCCCATGGCGAGCCCCCACAGACCTACAAGCAGGCTGAAGCCAACGGCATCGAGATTATCGATGCCACCTGCCCCGTGGTGCTCCATCTGCAGGAGCGCATTAAGAAGGAGTATGATGCCGACACTGGCCATCACAAGCAGATAGTCATCTTCGGCAAGAACGGTCACGCCGAGGTGCTTGGCCTGGTGGGGCAGACCGAGGGCACGGCCATCGTGATAGAGAAACCTGAGGAGGTGGAGAAACTCGACTTCTCGCGCGACATCAGCCTCTACTCGCAGACCACCAAGTCGCTCGATGGATTCCACCAAATCGTGGAATACATCAAGGCGCACATTGCCCCCGACGCCACCTTCAACTACTACGACACCATCTGTCGCCAGGTGGCCAACCGTATGGCCAACCTGCGCAGTTTTGCCTCGCGCCACGACGCAGTGCTCTTTGTGTGTGGTCGCAAGAGCAGCAACGGCCGTGTGCTCTACAACGAGTGTCACAGCGTCAACCCCTCGTGCTATATGATAGACGCAGCCAGTGAGATAGACTCCCACTGGCTGGTTGGTTGCAATACAATAGGTATATGTGGTGCTACGAGCACTCCTAAATGGCTAATGGAGGAGTGCAAAGTAAGAGTCGAGCAACTGCTTGGCAGCCACGAATGATGTCTTGCGGCCTTCGAGCACAGCCTGCTCGGAGGCCTGCAACATATCTACAATGGTGGGATTGTGGAAGAAGTTGTTGCGGAGCTGCTCGTTGATGCTCTCATACATCCAGTACTTGGCCTGCTCGTTGCGTCGATGCTCAAAGTAGCCATTGGCCTTGACGTGGTCGACGTATTCGAACACCATGTCCCACACCTCCTTGATGCCGAGTCCGTAGAAGCCCGAGTAGGTCAGCACCTTGGGCATCCACCCGCTCTCTGAGGGTGGGAAGAGCATAAGGGCATTGCGAAACTGGGTGGCGGCCAACTGACACTTCTCCACATTGTTGCCGTCGCACTTGTTGATGACGATACCATCGGCCATCTCCATGATGCCTCGCTTGATGCCCTGCAGTTCGTCGCCTGTGCCGGCCAACTGAATGAGCAGGAAGAAATCGACCATGGAGTGGCAGGCCGTCTCGCTCTGGCCCACGCCCACGGTCTCGACGAATATCTTGTCGTAGCCTGCTGCCTCGCAGAGGATGATGGTCTCGCGCGTCTTGCGTGCCACGCCACCGAGCGAACCAGCCGAGGGACTGGGACGGATGAATGAATCGGGATGTACGGAGAGTTTCTCCATACGCGTCTTATCGCCAAGGATACTGCCCTTGGTCTTCTCACTACTTGGGTCGATGGCCAGTACGGCCAGTTTTCCGCCATATTCCTTGAGCACGTGTACACCAAACTCGTCGATGCTGGTACTCTTGCCGGCACCGGGCACACCACTGATGCCTATGCGCACACTCTTGCCGCTATAGGGCAGACACTTCTCGATGACCTCCTGTGCCATCTGCTGGTGCTCGGGGTTGACGCTTTCGACGAGTGTCACGGCCTGTCCGAGTATGGCTGTGTTGCCCTCGAGTATGCCCTTGACATAGTCGTCGGCAGTGAAGCGCTTGCGTGCAAATCGCTTACGGTTGAGGTACGGGTTGACTATTGAGACGGGGCCTACGCCGCTGTTGACGGTCAGTCCCTTGTATTCGTCATTGTTTTCGGGGTGATTCATAGTTGTTTTTCTTTTTAGAAGTTATAAGGAAGTAATGGGGAAGTAATGGGGAAGTAATAGAGAAGTTATAAGGAAGTTATAAGGACGAATGTTTTGTGGGGTATGCAAGACTATCGTCCCTTTAACTCCACGAACGAAGTGAGTTATTACCCTTATGGACCCTTTATTACCCTTAGGAGCAAGACTATCGTCCCTTTAACTCCCCTTTTCTACCCTTATATATATATACTGCGCGGCATGATCGGGGTCGTTGGTCATGAGCAGGATACTGCTTTCGTGGGTGGCGGCGCGTGCTATGTCCTCGGGGGTTAGAGTGAGCAGCATCTTGACCTTCTTGCCGGGGCGTATGGTGCGCTCCTTCATCGACAGACTGGTGAGGAGGGAGTTGGAGCGGTCCACGGAGTATATCTTGAGGTCCGACTTGCCGGTGTTGGTCAATACCACCTGCTTCTTTATCTGTTTCTTCTTGCCAAAGGGGCCAAAGGTGATGGTGTCGGCCTGGAGGGTGAGGCGCGGTGCATTGGCACGCTCCTCGGGGGTGAGGCTCGAGAAGTCCTGGGCCAGGACGGCGGTGCTGTTGATGCGTCCGTTGAGCTGTACGCTCTCGCTATAGCCCGCCAGGAAGAAGGCATCCTGGTTGAGACCGAGGCTGGGCAGACGGTTGCTGTCGAGGGTGATGGTGACCACGCCCGAGCGCTCGGAGGCGATGACCACGGGTTTGCTCTTGGCCGAGAGGTAGGCGGGCAACTGGTGGAAGGAGGGTCTGTAGGGCGACATGGAGGCATTGAAGACCTTGAGCTGGAGGCTGACGCTGTCGCCCTTGTGCACGATGCCAAAGTCGAGATGGTCGCGGTCCATGCGCACATTGCCAAGGTTGTAGGGATAGTCTTCGGCCGAACCGATGAGTTCCTGCACCACACGTCCACGGAAATAGATGACGTGGGGCTCCTTCTGGTCGTTGGCCCACACCTTGACGTGGCGCTCGAAGGTGCCGAGCTGCTTGCCGTCGTATTCCACCACTATCCATCCCCTGCCCTTGTCGGGCTCGATGGCGGCATCGGGCGAGAGGTAGGCCTTGAGACAGCCACACGAGGGCTCGATGCGGTGGATGACGAGGGTCTGGTTGCCGGTGTTGCGAAATTGTATGGAGTCCTTCTTGGGCGTGTCATAGAGCACCTCGCCCATGTTGAGTTCGCCAAGATGGTCGGGGTAGAACACGGACTGTGCCTTGGTGCCGCCTGCCCCCACGAGGGGGAGCAGGGTGAGGAGTATGAACTGGCGTAGTGTCATGGTTGGTATCATGGGGGGGATGAGAGGGTGGATTATTTGCGTGCGTCGTAGTAGTCGTAGTAGAGCATGAGCGACTCGGTGAACATGGTGGCTATCTTCTCAGCACCCTGGTGGGAGAAGTGGATGAGGTCGGGACTGGCCAGCGAGGGTTTCTCCTGAGCCCAGCGCGACATGGCTCCCTCGCCGCCCATGGCTGCAAACATATCCCAGTAGGCCACGCCCTCCTTGAGGCACATCTGCTTGAGAGCCTTCGACACGGCTCCCATCATGGGGTGGCTGAGGGTGGGACTGGTGCGACGGCCCATATCGGCAGGACCGATGAAGAGCACCTTGGCCTGAGGCACCATCTGCTTGAAGAAGGCCACCTGGGGCTGGAGCTGACCGACGAAGGATTCCACCTGCTTGTCGCTGGTCATGGTGGGGATGGCATTGACGCCAAACTGCAGGATGATCAGGCCGACATTGGCGTGGTCGTAGTAGGGGCGTATGGTGGGCTCGGCCACCTGGGTGAAGCTGATGCCCGAACTGCCGCGCTGCGCCACATTGTCGACCGATACACCGCTGGTACCATCGAGCATCACGCCATAGATGTCCATGCTACCCTGGATGGCGATTGTGGCCTGGGTGGCATCCTCGGCCAGGGTGGCGGTATAGAAGTTGAGACCCTCGTTCTTGGTCTCGGCCTGCAGCGCAGTGCCGTTGGCGGTGATGGTGCCTGTGCCCTTGGCCACCACGGTGACCTTGCGGAAGGTGGCGGCATGACCATACTTGTCATTCTTCTGGCATACGTAGGTCAGCGTAGCGCTGCCCTCTGCGCGCCACATCTCGCAGCGTGGACCGTAGCCATTGTCGGGGGTGCGCACGGCTCCGCCACCGAAGTTGCGGTATTCGGGCAACTGTGGCGAGGCCATCAGTGTGCAGGTGTAGGTGCCACCGGGCAGGCGGGCTGGGAGCATGCCGGGGCCCTTGCCGCCGAAGCGCTTCTGCAACTGCTCACGCAGCACGCATGTCATGCGGTCGCCCTCGAGCTGCGAGTCGCCGTAGTACATGATGCGCACGGGCTGCTTCTTGGCGCTGTCGAGCTGCGCAAAGAAGGGGTCGAGATAGGTGGTGTCGCCCTTGGGCATGGCGAGGGGCGACTGGCATGCCTGGAGCTGCCCCTTGGCCTCGGCGATGCGAGCATCGCGGATGGAGTCCTGGCGCATCTGCTCTATCTCCTCGGGGGTGGGTTTGTGGGGAATCATGTCGCACGCGCTCATGGTGGTGAGCATAGCTGCGGCACTGGCTATAATGATTTTCTTTGTCTTCATGAGTTGTCTGTATGTAATATGCTGCAAAAGTACAACAAATCCCGCAAACGGCCCGCATTCTCGTGCGTATATAATATAATATTGTGTCAGTGTGAATATCCATGGCACGAACAGAAAAAGTTGGGGAGCCAAGCAGAAAGTAATCACGACTCTCCGGCTGCGGGGAAATGTTCTTGTGTAAATTATGGTTTAGCTTTCAGAGTGAAAAGTGAAAGATAAACTCCAATTTGCACACAGACTTTAATGGTGACCCAAATCCCTCCCTATATTTATCCCAGTGAGCCATCTTGATTGCGATCAAGGATAGGTTTACAAAGTAAAATGTTGTCTTGATTGCGATCAAGGATAGGTTTTCAAAGCAAAATATTGTCTTGATTGCGATCAAGGATAGGTTTTCAAAGTAAAATGTTGTCTTGATCGCGATCAAGGATAGGTTTTCAAAGCAAAATGTTATCTTGATCGCAATCAAGGATAGGTTTTCAAAGCAAAATGTTTTCTTGATCGCAATCAAGGATAGGTTTTCAATGTAAAATGTTGTCTTGATCGCGATCAAGGATAGGTTTTCGAAGCAAAATGTTGTCTTGATCGTGATCAAGGATAGGTTTTCAAAGTAAAATGTTGTCTTGATCGCGATCAAGGATAGGTTTTCAAAGCAAAATGTTGTCTTGATCGCGATCAAGGATAGGTTTTCAAAGCAAAATATTGTCTTGATCGCGATCAATTATTAGATAGCAATGCAGATTTTCGATGTATTCTCAATCAGTATTCCGAATTGTAAGTGATTCTGTTAATAAACCCAAATCGGTCATTAGACAATTTGGAATACAATTCGAGCCTTAGGAAGCTGTGCCTGGAGGGCATAAACAACATAGCTGCCACCGCAAAACACTATATATGCTGTGCCGACAGACTGTATATGCTGTGACAGCAGACTGTATATGCTGTGACAGCAGACCATATTGTCTGTGAAGCCAAACTATATATGCCACGGAACTGATACTTAAGAGCCATGAAAAAAGCACGCCCTTTGGAGAGAATCCTCCAAAAGGCGTGCCTGGATTATTTGCGGGTATTGATGAGTTTCTTGCGGCCTCCCTCGACCACGATGCCCTGCTTGGGGCGGGTGGTGAGACGCTTGCCGTCGAGGGTGTAGACGGCACCACTCGCGGTGGGAGCCTGAATGCCGTGGATGGCATCGGCCACCGAGGTGATGACAAGGACTCCCTCGGAGAGACGTGTGGTGTCCCACTCATACTGCGGGTCGAGGTCAAGCTTGAGATTAGCCCCGAGATTGATCTTCTGGGCCGTGATAATCTGCAGTTCGGTGCCCTCGGCCAGAGGTGTGGTGAGCTCCTTGACGCGCAGGCGGAGCGTACCGTTGAGGGTGAGGGTGCCGATGTCGGAGAACTTGCCATAGAGGGTGCGCGAGGTGACATAGGTCTGCATCGTGCCATTGACGGTGAGGTTCTTGGCAGAGAACTGCAGGTTGCCCTGTCCGTTGGTCTCGGCTATACCGCTGCGCAGGGTGGCTCCGCTGGCTATGGTCACGGCGCTGTTGGCCATCACACCCTTGCCCGAGAGCATGGCGCCGCTGCTGACGGTGAGTGCACCAGTGCCGAGCATGGCGTCCTTGGCAGAGCTGTTCAGACAGAGTTCGCCTCCGCTCACCTTACACGGACCTGAGAACGAACCCGTGCCCTTGTGTGTCATCTTGCACGAGCCTACCTTCGAGAAGGCCGTCTTGCGCTGCGAGTCGCGATCGGTGATGGTGCCCTCGAAGGTGAAGTGGTGGTCGTCGCTGTTACCTATATTATATGTAGCCGTGCCGGTGACGCTGGCCTGGCTCTTGAAGTCGCATCCCGCATTGGTCAGGTCGCCCTTGCCGGTGACGGCACCGATGGTCCAGGTGCGTCCGGGCACATTGGCCACGCCACATCCCTGAGCGATGTCGAGGGTGGCATGGGGGGCAGCGGTGGCCATGTCGAGGGGCAGCCACACGTTGGTATTGGTGTGCTTGATGGTGCCCTCATACTTGCTCCAGTCGCCCGAGATGCGCACTCGGCTCACGGTGTTGCGGGGATTGATGACGATGGTGCCCTCGCCCGTCAGGGGGTTGCGATACTCCGTGTAGTAGGTGTAGCTGAGGTGCCACGTGAGAGTCTTGCCCTTGGCCACATGGATGGGCAGGGTGGTGTTCTGTCCGTCGTCCCACAGCGTACTGTTGCCCGTCACCTCCACGGCCTTGGGCTGAGCACCCGCACCGATGGCCACACCGCCCTGGGCGATGTCGAGCAGATTGAGCTGCGCATTGGAGGCATTGAGGAAGAGCGAGCCCGCACCACGCTTGGTGAGGCGTGAGCCCGAGAGCGAGGCATTCATCTTGAAGTCCTTCTGGGCATTGATCACACCGCCCTCATCGCTGCTCAGCGTGATGGGCGAACCCATCTCTACGGCCTCGGTGTTGAGGAGTTCGGCGCCGTTCTCGATCACAAACTTACCTGCCTTGGTGACGCCACCCAGGTTGCCCGTGGCCACGAGCTCGTTGCTCAGCTGGCTGACGCTGGTCACACCTCCGCTGAGCAGATTGCCGCCCGTGTAGAGGTTGTTGCCCTTCATCACCACCTTGCCCGAGCCCTGCTTGATGAAGCGTGCATCGCCATCGATGCCACCATCGCCCTGGAAGGTGTAGGCCACGCCGTCGTTGCACACGGTGAAGGTGCTGGGGATGACGCTGCCCACCACGTTGATGGTCTTGAGCGCGGCCTCATCGGTGAAGAGCACATCGTCGCCCGACACAAAGGCTGTGGCCTCGCCGCTGCCCACAGAGAAACTCTCCGTCTCGCCCAGGTCCCAGGTGCCGGCGGCGCCGCTCCACGTCACGGTGGCGGCATCGCGCATGTCAAACACCTCAAGGATGAGCTTTCCGTTCTCCATCGTGAGCGCCTTTTTGCTGGTGTCGAGGCCCTCGAGCACAATGCTCTCGAGGATGCCCGTGATGGTGCCGCTAACAGTACCGATGACATACTTGCCAGGGGTCATCTTGGTCTCGCCAGCCTTGAGGTGGCCCACCACCTGTATGACGGGCGAGAGATAGGTGGGACCACCCTTGAGCCAAGCCTCCGAGGTCTTGGTCTCGATAGTGAGATCGGCGGTGTGTATCTGGTCGGCTGTGAGGTCGTCGGCATAGAGATCCACAATGAGGCGCGAGCCGAAACCCAGCGTGAGACGCTCTGTGGTGATGGTGCCACGCTTGTCGGCACCACCGGGGCGAATGATGCTGGCATACTGGGCCTTGATGCTCTGGAACTGGCCTCCGTCGGAGTTGAGTTCGGCAAAGCGGTTGAGCCACAGTGCCGACTGCTTCATCGTGCCGTCGAAGTTGACCACACCGGCCCATACATCCGTATTGCCCGTGTGGGTGAAGTCGGCCTTGGGCAGGGTGAGCACACCGTCGCCCTGTTTCACAAGGCGTGCCTCGCCCGAGAGACCGCCCCCCTGCACCTCACAGGTATAGGTCAGATAGTTGATGCGTGTATCCTTGGTGGTGCACTCGCTGGGAGCGCTGCCCTGCACCCATGTGGGCACATTGAATACCAGCAGATGGGGCGCTGCGCCCTGCTCGAGGGTGACACTCGACGAGGCCGTCTCGCACACCACCACGTCGCGACCGTTGAGGCCCGAGGATATGGTGCCGCCATTAGCCACCTCCTCGCGACCCGTCATGGTGAGTGGCGGAGGCGCCACGGTGATGCCATCGAGTTTGCCCAGGAAGAAACTGGGATGGGGAGGCTGGTTGTAACCACACATCTGCCACACCATGGCCTGGCGATACTGATGGTCGTACCAGAGCGAGGGTATACGGTAGGTGGTCGATGTGGGGGTGCTGTAGATGCGGATATTATTGTCGGGTGTGCGCATGATAATCTCCTCGCGCCAGTCGCCCAGGATGTCGCCCTGATAGCAGGGGGTGCCCTTGGTGTCGTTGTTGGTCATCGAGCCCTCACAGGTGTAGATAGGCGTCCACGATCCGTACTTGGCCACGCAGCCCTCGGTGTTCTTGCCGTTGAGATAGTTGAAGGTCTCACTCACGAGGTCGCCGTCCCAGTAGATGCGGAAGTTGGAGTTCACACCCGTAGCGCCGAGGCCCTCCACCGGGCCGTTGGTCACGGTGCTGATTTGGCCCCATGCTGTGCCCATACCTCCGGGGAATTGCTCGGTGAAATTGCCCGCCATGGCGCGGCCCACGTCCTTGCCCACATGGAGCGTAGCGGCATAGACCTTGCTGGTAGTAGCGTCGCGGTAGTTGAAGCCCTGCTCGTCCTCGTTGCAGCAGAACTGCTCCTGGCCGTGCTCATAGGGATTGAGGTCGCCGCAATGCTGCGCATCGCCATGCCCATAGCCCGTGGTGGAGAGGCCCTTGCCGTTGTCGTCGATCACCATTGAACCGAACACAATCTCATCACGTCCGTCCCAGTCCACGTCGGCTATGGCATAGTTGTGATAGCCCTGCCCCTTCCAGGGACCATTGGAGTTGTTATACCACTTCCAGCGCTGCGTCAGTTTGTGGGTAGCAGGGTCGACATCGAGGGCCACCATCTTGTGGCGCGTGTAGATGCCTCGGGCCAGGAAGATGCTGGGGCGTCGCCCGTCAAGATAGGGAGCTCCGAAGAAGTACTTGCTCGAACGGTGACCATAGCCGTCGCCCCAGGCGCTGTTGAGATTGGTCTCGCCCGACTCGTAGCGGGCCAAGGGAAAATCGATGCACTGGTAGACCTCACCCGTCTGACCGTTGCAGTAGACGAGGAATTCCTTGCCCTCGTGTATGAACCAGTTTGTACCGCCACCCGTGGCTGCGCGGTAGTTGTTCCACGACGTGCCGTTCTGACCGTTGGCACCGATGACATACTTCGTGCCGTCAGCATAGTGGATGGTGGAACCCTCTGCAAGGCGCATCACCACCTCGGCTCGGCCGTCCATGTCCCAGTCGTAGCCCACGATGTTCTGCTCATTGTTCTGGAAGTCGCCCATATTGGGACCGCAGTTGACCCACCACAGGCGGGTGCCATCGAGCTTGAGGCACTCAAAGATGGAGTACTCGCCCGTGGCCTTGCCATCGATGGTGGGACCGGCATAGGGATACGACTGTTCTTTCTCGCTGAGGTTGTCAAACTTCATGAGTATCTCCAGTTCGCCATCGCCGTCCACATCAGCGCAGCAGGCATCATTAGGCACCAATGTGCTCTTGATACCCTCGTGCTGGAGAGCTATCTCCTTGTAACTGCTGCCCCACACCGCAGCGGGATGACAGGCCTGCTGCTCCTCGCCACGCACCACGGCCTTGACGGTGTAGGTGCTCGAGGCTGTGCCCGTGCGGTCCTGGTAGTTGGACACGGTGAGCGGCTCGCTGTTGAGCAGCGTGCCGTCACGATAGACATTGTAAGTCACATCGTAATACTCGTCGGCCTGTATGCGCCAACTAAGATAGACACCGGTTCCGGCCTTCATGGCCACAAGACCGCGGTCGAGGCGGTCAGTAAATCGCTGTGCCTGGGCCGACATTCCAAACAGGAATGCAAGGCCTAATAGAAATTGTTTCTTCATTGAGTATTTGGTTACGTCTGTTAGTGTTGTCATGGTTATATGGCAATCCCCCTCCCCCTGATACAAGGAGAGGGGGGGAAGCAATGACTACAAGAGCTCTGGCAACTGGAACAACTTGGTACCGTTGCTGCCCTTGATAAGTATGGTGCGACCCTCGATGGGCTCAGCCTGGATGGCGGCCTTCACCTCCTCGACATTGCTGAAGGTGCGGTAGTGATGCACAGCCTTGCGGAAGTTGTCACCCACAAACCACACGGTCTCTATGCCCGAGGCGCCCACCTTGTCTACCACCTTCTGGTGCTCCATCTCGCTCTCAGCGCCCAGCTCGCGCATATCGCCCAGGATGGCCATCTTGTGGTCGGCCTCCACGAGCGAGAAGTTGTCGAGAGCGGCAGCCATCGAGGTGGGATTGGCATTATAGGCATCCACGATGAGATGGTTGCGGCCCGTGTCGCGGAATTCGCTACGGTTATTGCTGGGGATATAGTTGGCCAGGGCGTGGTCCACCTGCTCGGGGCTGACGCCGAAGCGCAGACCCACAGTAGCTGCGGCCAAGAGGTTGGGCAGATTGTACGAACCGATGAGGTGGGTCTGCACATCATGGGGCTGCCCCTGAGGATCCATCCAGCGTATGGTGAGGAAGGGATTGCACGAGAGTACCACACCCTGCACATAGGGCACGGCATTGAGCTCACGCTCCATAGCCATGCCTACCAGGTCCTCGTCCATCATGTTGAGGAAGACATAGCCGCCACGCTCCTTGAGGTCATCATAGAGCTCGCCCTTGGTGCGCTTCACACCCTCGAACGAACCGAAGCCCTCGAGGTGGGCACGACCCACATTGGTGACCAGACCGCAGTCGGCCTTGACCATACGGCAGAGGAAGTCTATCTCGCCGGGATGATTGGCACCTGTCTCGATGACGGCGATGTCATGGCTGGGGGTGATGCGCAGCAGCGTGCGGGGCACACCGAGGTGGTTGTTGAGGTTGCCCTGTGTATAGAGCACATTGTGGGCCTCGGCGAGCACGGCAGAGAGGAGTTCCTTGGTTGTGGTCTTGCCGTTGGTGCCCGTAATCTGGATAACGGGCAACTGCATCTGCGAGCGGTGGTAAGCCGCCAACTCCTGAAGGCTCTGCTCCACATTGTCCACCAACACAAAACGAGGATCAGAGGGGTCTACAACACCCTCTATCACCTCGTCGACCACGGCCAGAGCGCAACCCTTGTCGAGGGCACTCTGTGCAAACTTGTTACCATTGAAAGATTCGCCCTTGAGAGCAAAGAATATAGAACCCTCGGGGCAGTCGCGACTGTCAGTCGTCACCACTGAATGCTCAAGATAGAGCTTATAGAGATCCGAAATCTGCATGTGTTTTTTCGTTATTAGTTGCCTTCTGCATAAATTCACGGGACAAAGATATAGAATTTCTTCCATTCACCGACAAAGGGCACCACAGAAATTGCCCTTTATATAATAAGGTTTTTATACGATTGCTATCTTCGTTTCGCAAAAAATAGTTAATTTTGCACGCATAAATCAGAGTAACAATATGCATAAGCTACCCTCACACACCATCAACGTACGCGGAAAACTCATTGACTTGCAGCAACCTCAGGTAATGGGCATACTCAACATCACCCCAGACTCCTTCTATGAGGGCAGCCGCAAACAGACCGACGCCGACATCCTGGCAAGGGTCGACGAGATACTCACCCAGGGAGGCACGATGATAGATGTGGGGGCTTACTCAAGCCGATCTGGCGCCGACGACGTGTCGACCGAGGAGGAGAAGCGACGCCTCGGACAGGGACTGGAGCTCATACGCCGCCACCACCCCGAGGCCATCGTCAGCATCGACACCTTCAGAGCCGATGTGGCGGAATGGTGCGTCAGAAACTACGAGGCCGACATCATCAACGACATCTCGGGGGGCGAACTGGACAGCCGCATGCTGGAGACTGTGGCTCAGCTCAACGTGCCCTACATCCTCATGCACATGAAGGGCACGCCTCAGAACATGCAGGACCAGCCACACTACGACGACCTCATGGGCGAGATGATGCAGTACTTCGCTGCCAAGGTCAACCGGCTACACGAGATGGGGCTCAACGACATCATCCTCGACCCCGGATTCGGATTTGCCAAGACCCTCGACCACAACTACCAACTCATGGCTCGCATGGATGAGCTACACGCACTCGGACTGCCACTGCTGGTGGGCATATCGCGCAAGTCGATGATCTACCGTCTGCTCGGCACCACACCCCACGAGGCACTCAACGGCACCAGCGTGCTCAACACCATGGCCCTCGACCGAGGCGCATCCATACTGCGCGTCCACGACGTCAGGGAGTGCGTAGAGGTGGTCAAGATATGGCAAGCCACACAGAAGGGCTATGCCAGCAAGGACTGACCCACGAACAATATATGATGAACCACCAACAGTGAACTAAAGACTATGTCCCATTTCAGTATCAAAGACGCCATTGACATCATCCTGATGGCTGTATTCCTGTACTCATGCTACAGGATGATGAAGCAGTCGCGCTCCGTCAACCTCTTCTACGGCATACTGCTCTTCATAGCAGCATGGATCATCGTATCGAAGGTGCTCGAGATGCGACTCCTGGGCAGCATCTTCGACCAGCTGGTCAATGTGGGAACCATAGCCCTCATCATCCTGTTCCAGGATGACATCCGACGCTTCTTCAACTCCATAGGCAACCACTACAGACTGAAGCGGATGCTCAATCTTTTAAGCAAGAAGAAGGACAATGCACAAGGCAAACGCTACGACGAAGACACCATCATGCCCATCGTCAATGCCTGTATCAACATGAGCCACGAACGTGTGGGTGCACTCATCGTGATGCAAAACGGCACACCATTGGGTGACTACGTCAACACGGGTGAGAAACTCGATGCCGTCATCTCGCAGCGTATCATCGAGAATATATTCTTCAAGGATTCACCCCTCCACGATGGTGCCATGATAATCACCAACGGACGCATCGCAGCTGCGGCATGCATCATGCCCGTGAGCAACGATATGGACATGCCCAAACACTACGGACTGAGACACCGTGCCGCCAAGGGCACCAGTAAGGACACCGACGCCCTATGTATCGTGGTCAGCGAGGAGAAAGGCATCATCACTGCCGCCTACAAGGACACACTCATGACACACATCACACGCGAGAAACTCATCGAAATCCTCATGGACGGAGGCTTCTGATGCTCGCTTCGCTCGCAAGGGAAAAGAAAATATGTGTTGACCTCAGACTTTAGACTTTAGACAACATATTACTAACATATAAAAACAAGAATCATTATGAGTTTAATGGAACAAATCATTGCGCGTGCTCAGAGCAACAAGCAGCGCATTGTACTGCCAGAGAGCCTCGAAGAGCGCACCCTGACTGCTGCTGACAAGGCCCTTGCAGATGGTCTTGCAGACATCATCTTGATTGGCAACCCCGCCGAGATTAAGGCCCTGGCCGAGAAACTCGGTCTGACACACATCGACGAGGCTACCATCATCGACCCTGCAACAAGCGACAAGACAGAAGAATACGCTCAGCTGCTCACCAAACTGCGTGAGAAGAAGGGCATGACCATCGAGAAGGCACGCCAGCAGGTGCTCGACCCTCTCTACTTCGGATGCCTCATCATCAAGAACGGCGATGCTGATGGTCAGATCAGCGGTGCACTCAGCACCACTGGCGACACTCTCCGCCCCGCACTCCAGATCATCAAGTGCGCACCCGGCATCAGCTGCGTGAGCGGTGCCATGCTCCTCATCACCGAGACTCCCCAGTATGGCGAGAACGGCGTGCTCGTAGTGGGCGACGTAGCCGTAACACCCATGCCCGATGCCTCACAACTGGCACAGATTGCTGTCTGCACCGCACAGACCGCCAAGAGCGTGGCAGGCTTCGCTGATCCCCGCGTAGCTATGCTCTCATTCAGCACCAAGGGCAGCGCCAAGCACGAGGTGGTGGACAAGGTGGTAGAGGCTACCAAGTTGGCTAAGGAACTGGCTCCCGAGCTCAAGATCGACGGCGAACTCCAGGCTGACGCAGCCCTCGTGCCCAGCGTAGGCGAGAAGAAGGCTCCCGGCAGCGACATCGCAGGCAAGGCCAACGTACTCGTATTCCCCTGCCTCGAGGTGGGCAACATCGGCTACAAACTCGTGCAGCGCCTTGGCAACGCAGACGCCATCGGCCCCATCCTCCAGGGTATCGCACGCCCCGTCAACGACCTTTCACGCGGCTGCTCTGTAGACGACATCTACAAGATGGTTGCTATCACTGCCTGCCAGGCAATGGATGCGGCACGCTAATGCGTGACACATCCAAGTGAATAGTGGATAGTGAATAATACTTATTAACAGCATTGGAAATGAAAATTCTGGTATTAAACTGCGGCAGCAGTTCTATCAAATATGCGCTCTATGATATGAGCGACAAGAGTGTGATTACAAGCGGTGGTATCGAGAAGATCGGTCTGCCCGACTCATTCATCAACGTGAAGCTCAATGGCGAGAAGCACAAGATGGAGCGCCCCATCGAGGAGCATACTGCTGGTGTGCAGTGGATCTTCGAGGTGCTTACCTCTGGCGAGTACGCCGTGCTCAAGAGCCTCGACGAGCTCGATGCCGTAGGCCACCGCATGGTGCACGGAGGAGAGAAGTTCAACAAGAGCGTGCTCCTCACACCCGAGGTGATGGAGGCATTCACCGCCTGCAACGACCTGGCTCCTCTCCACAACCCCGCCAACATCAAGGGTGTCAACGCTGTGAGCGCTCTCATGCCAAACATCCCCCAGGTGGGCGTATTCGATACCGCCTTCCACCAGACCATGCCCGACTATGCCTACATGTACGCCCTGCCCTATGAGCTGTACACTAAGTATGGCGTGCGCCGCTACGGTTTCCACGGCACCAGCCACCGCTACGTAAGCCAGCGTGTGTGCGAGTTCCTTGGCGTAGAGGCTGAGGGCAAGAAGATCATCACCTGCCACATCGGCAACGGTGCTTCTATTGCAGCTGTCAAGGACGGCAAGTGTGTGGACACCTCAATGGGTCTCACTCCCCTCGAGGGCCTCATCATGGGTACACGCTCAGGCGACATCGACGCCGGTGCGGTGACCTTCCTGATGGACAAGCTCAACCTCGACACCAAGAGTCTGTCCAACCTGCTCAACAAGCAGAGCGGTCTGGCTGGTGTGAGCGAACTCTCGAGCGACTTCCGCGACATCCTCGCTGGCATCGCTGCCGGCAACGACAAGGCTCGCCTGGCCAAGGAGATGTACACCTACCGCATCAAGAAGTACATCGGCCAGTATGCTGCTGCCATGGGTGGTGTAGACATCATCCTCTTCACCGGCGGTGCTGGTGAGAACCAGTGGGAGGTACGCGAGGGCGCTACCCAGGGCCTCGAGTACATGGGTGTGAAGATGGACGCAGAGAAGAACCGTGCCTGCCGCGCCACCGAGGCTATCCTCTCGGCCGACGACAGCCGCGTGACCGTATGCTGCATCCCCACCGACGAGGAGCTCATGATTGCTCTCGACACCGAGGCTCTTGCCAAGTAAGCATCCCACATACACATCCCCTTAGCGCCCCTCCCATCATCAGCGGGAGAGGCGCTTTCGTTTTGCCCATACTTGCCTTAATATCTAACTATGAGCCGCCCTATATCTAACAATAAACGTTAAATACCGAGGGCAGAGCGCATTTTCTCTCCCCAGCCTAAGGCCGTATTTAATCATTTAGATTAGATTTGCAGCACAGTAAATCGAAAAGATTAAATCATCACCCAACGCTATCCTGACATGAGACGAAAGAAGGACGACCACACACTAACCAAGGCGGAGATGGAGATAATGAACATACTCTGGGATGCCGGCAAAGCACTCAGCACCCACACCATCATCAGCCACTATCCCGAGCCGCATCCTGCCTACAGCACGATAGCCACCTTTATGAAGATACTCACCATGAAGGGCTATGTGGGCTTCCGCAAGGGCGAGGACGGCGACAAGACGCACTATTTCTACCCCCTGATGACACGCGTGGAGTATACGCGCAAATATATGAATGAGGTGAAGACCACCTTCTTCGGAGGATCCGTCAAGTCGCTCATATCATTCTTTGCCCAGGAGGAGAAACTCTCTGAGCAGGACCTACAGGACATATTCGCACTCATCAACGACACCCCCGAGCCATGATAACCTACGTCTACAAGTCGGCACTCGTGCTGGCGCTGCTCTATAGCCTCTACTACGCATGCCTGAGCCGCGACACCTTCCACCGCCTCAACCGCCTGTGTCTCATCTCCATCATGCTGGCATCCATGGTGCTGCCCCTGGTGCACATTACCACCAGCAGTCCCAGAGCCATGTGCGAGATAGTGGCCATGCCCACTGCCTATCTGAGCGAGGCGACCGTAGTGACTGCCAGCGATGAGAGCCTTGAGGCCCCCACCCCACCCTCGTGGGAGGCAATACTCACGGCCATCTATCTCGCGGGCATCGCCTTCATGCTCCTGACCACCATCGTGCAGACCTGGCGCATGGTGCGTATGATGCAAGGCGGACTGCGCCACACCGACCACGAGGGCAACACCATCATCCTGTGCCGCGGTCTGGGCTCCTCATTCAGCATCTTCCGCTGGATAGTGATGGACGTGGACGACTACGAGCACCACCGACGCTACATTCTGACCCACGAACAGGCGCACATCCGCCACCACCACACCCTCGACCTCATACTGCTCGAGGTGGTGAAGACCCTGCAGTGGTGCAACCCCTTCGTGTGGTTCCTGAGCCGCAATCTCAAGACCATACACGAATATGAGGCCGACGAAGCCGTCATCAACCAAGGCATCGATGCTAAACAATATCAACAACTGCTCGTCATGAAAGCCGTGGGCAACCGTCTGCAGCCGCTTGCCAATAACTTCCGACGAGGTTCACTCAAACAACGTATCACTATGATGTACCAGAAGAAAACCAACCGATGGATGATGCTCAAGGCACTGTTCATCCTCCCTGCCATGGGCCTTGCCCTCTATGCCTTTGCCTCACCCGAGGCCGTCCCAAGTATCGTCGGGAGCACCAATAATGCTCCCGCCACCACAGCCCCTGTCACCTCGACCAATGCCAAAGGTCACGTAGAGACACGCCCCGATGTCAACCCCACCTTCCCCGGAGGCGAGGAGGAACTCTACAAATTCCTGGCCCAGCACCTCGCCTACCCCCAGGAGGCCATAGCTACAGCTCTCGAGGGGCGCTGCTACTGCCAGTTTGTGGTCGACGAGCAGGGCAACCTGACCGACGTCGCCGTGGTAAGACTCCCCGGTGAAGACCGCAAGTGCACGGGCGAAGAGAAGAAGAAACTGGAGAAGGCTCAGCAGGCCATCAAGCAGGAGACCCTCCGCGTGGTGGGCAAGATGCCTCGCTGGGTGCCCGGCAAGAAAAAGGGCAAGATTGTGAAGTGTAAATATTGCTTCCCCATCAACTTCCGCCTCCACTAACGCGTTGATAATCACAAGCACCAACCGAGAGATTGGTGCTTTTTTTGTGCCTTATCCCCCACCTCACGGAGATATGGGTTCTGTCGTCACAAGACCCATATCCTGGCGCCACAGAATATGGGTTTCATCACCCTCAAGACCCATATCTTTTTCAGACAGCTCATGGGTGTAAATATCACAGTTGCCATGTGTCGCTATGCCACTGTATCGCCATGACATCGATAGTTAGCGGGAGAATGCTGCGCAGTTGGCCAACAAAATCTCTACAACTGCAGAGAAAACTACACGCAACAAGTGCAGGGTGTGCGTCATTCACTAGGAATGTTATGCATGCAAATTATGGTTTATCTTTCAGAGTGAAAAGTGAAAAGTTTGCTACCGCATGGGGCATGAATGACATGAGCGATTAAAAAGAATGTCGCAACGCGCCCCCGCTCGGCATCTCGAAGAGTGACGCTTAGCGAGCGAAGCGGGTCTAAGAAAGGGGCAGAAGAACATAGCCCAGGGAAAATCGGGCTATGTTCTTCGGCCCCTTCGGGGCGTGCTATGTGAATTCCGCCACAAGACTATCGTCCCTATAACTTCCTTTTAACTTCCCTTTTACTCCCTTCTTTACTTCAAGCCCCGGAGGGGCGTTCTCCCCCACTAAACTCCGATTAACAAACATAGGGGATACTACCAAGAAAAACCCTCCCCATGGGGAGGGGGAACAAATACACCTTGACCGCCCACCCGTCGCAGAAGACAGGTGGGCGGTCGTGTATGTGGTATGGGGGCGGGGACTTAGGGCTGCGTCTCGCCCTCCACGTAGTTCTCGAGGTAGAAGTTCTCGCCATCGTAGACGGCGTAGGTACATTGGCTCACCCAGTCGCCCAGGATGACTACGCGGCTGGAGTGGGTGAGCATGAGGTCGAGCTCGATGTGGCGATGACCGAAGATGAAGAAGTTGATGTCGGGGTGTGACTGCAGGTACTCCTTGGCATAGAGCACAAGGTGCTCCTTGTCCTCGCCCATGTAGCCGGGGTCGCCTCCATCCTGCAGGTAGGGCTCGTGCTTGAGGCGACTGTGCTTGGCCCACCTCAGGCCAAACTCCACGCCGAAGTCGGGATGGATAAACCAGCGGAAGAGCCACTGGCAGGGGGCGTAGTGGAAGACGGCACGCAGAAACTTGAACTTCTTGTCCGGGTCGCCCAGTCCGTCGCCGTGGGCCAACAAGAAAGTCTTGTCGGCCAGGGCAATGGTCATGGGCTCGTGGTGGACCACTACGCCACACTCGCGGGTGAGGTAGTCGCGACACCATATGTCGTGGTTGCCCGTGAAAAAATGCACCTCCACACCCAGGTCGGTCAGTTCGCTCACCTTGCCCAGGAAGCGTGTATACCCCATGGGCACCACGTTGCTGTACTCAAACCAAAAGTCGAACATATCGCCCAGCATATACACAGCCTGGGCCTTGTCCTTGATCTCGTCGAGGAAGCGCACCAGACGTCGCTCCTGCTGGCGGGTATGCTTGAGGGCCCTCGAGCCCAGATGGGCATCGCTTATGAAATAGACATTCTTCATGTACAATTTACCATTTACAATTTACCATTTCTCGTAGACCGTCGTCCGTTGTCCGTTGTCTGTTGTCTATTGTCCCCCCAAAAGCCTACAGCCCAAGTTCGAGTTTGGCCTCCTCGCTCATCATGTCCTTGTCCCACTCAGGCTCAAACACGAGGTTGACATCTACGCGTGTCAGGCCCTCTATATTCTCGAGCTTCTGACGCACATCCTCCATGATAAAGTCTGCTGCGGGGCACGAAGGGGCGGTCAGGGTCATGTCCACCTCGAGTTCGGTGGCCTCATCATTGAGTTCCACACGATAGATCAGGCCGAGGTCGTAGATATTCACGGGTATTTCGGGATCGAACACTGTGCGGAGCATATCGATCACCTTTTCTTCCATTTCAAGTTTTGTCATATATTTATAGTCTGTCTTTATCGTTGTAACTGTAGTATTTGCCATGCGAGACGATCACGTGGTCGAGCAGACGGAGGTCCATCATACGGGCTGCTTCCTTGACGCGCCGAGTCAACTGGTCGTCCTCGCGGCTGGGGGTGAGATTGCCACTGGGATGGTTGTGGCAGAGTATGAATGAGGTGGCGTGGGCGAGCAGCACCTCGCGCAGTATGATGCGCAGGTCGATGGAGGCGCTGGCCATGCCCCCCTTGCTGATGAGCACGTCGCCCAGTATGCCGTGGCCATGGTCGAGGAGCAAGACGCGGCATTCCTCATGCTGCAGCTCGTGCATGGAGGCAAAGTAGTCGGACACGTCCCTGCCGCTGGTCACCTTCTCCTTGGCCTTGGCCTCCTCCTGCAGGCGGCGCTTGCCCAGTTCGCAGGCAGCGAGGATGGTGATGGCCTTGGCCGGCCCCACGCCCTTGTACTTGCCCAGCTGGCTGATGGTGCGCTGGCCCAGTGTGCGCAGGCTGCCCTTGCAGTCGGTCAGTATGCGGTGCATGAGGTCCACGGCGTTCTCCTCGCTGTTGCCGCTACCAATGAGTATGGCGAGCAATTCGGCATTGGTCAGCGCCGTGGCTCCCTTGGCCTCAAACTTCTCGCGCGGACGGTCTTCCTCCTGCCATTCCTTGATGTGTAGCATAGGCATGGGGGGTTATTCGTAGAAGTTATCCTTGAAGGCCTGCAACTCCTCGTTGCGGCCACACACGCAGCGCAACCACCATGCACGGATGAAACCCGTGCCGTAGCCGATGAGCTGGGTGTACGAGGCTCGTATGCTGAGCAATCCTATCCACAGGCTCTTGTACTGCAAGGCGGAGTCGACACACACCAGCAGACCATAGAGCGCGAAGGGGATGAGGGGCACAAGGGCATACTGCCAGTGGCAGAAGATGAGGGTGAGCAGCGCAAGCAGGAGCATCGAGGCCACGCCCAGGGTGAAGACCATGGGCAGGAGGTGCACCAGCTTGAGGCTCTCGGGGTGGCGCTTGTAGAGATTGATGCGGGCGATGCCGGAGTTGTGCACCTGCTTGAAGAACTTCCTCATGTCGGTGCGTCGCTTGTGCCATACCCACGCCTCGGGGAAGAGGCGGCAGCGGGCACCGCTCTTGTAGATACGGATGCTGAAGTCAATGTCCTCGCCGAAGCGCATGCGCGAAAATCCGCCAAGCTCCTCGTAGAGGCTGCGACGGATGCCCATATTAAAGGAGCGGGGATAAAATTTCTTGTCCATCTGCTTCTTGCCGCCGCGTATGCCGCCTGTGGTAAAGAAGGAAGTCATGGAATAGCTAATGGCCTTCTGCACGGGGGTGAAACTCTCGTGCGCCCTGTCCGGCCCTCCGAAGGCATCGGCAGGCTCGCGGCGCAGTTCGTCGTCGACGGCCTGCAGGTAACCGGGAGGCAACACGCAGTCGCTGTCGAGCACGATGAGATACTCGCCGCGGGCATGGGCAGCACCATAGTTGCGCGTCTGTCCGGGGCCCTCGTTCTCCTTCGAGAAATAGCGCACGTTGACATGCTTCTCGTAGCGCCTTACGACATCCTCGCAAGGCACACTGCTGCCATCCTCCACCACGACTACTTCGAAGTCTCTTCGGGTCTGCATGCTGAGGCTCTGCAGCAGTTCGTCCACCTCGTCGGGGCGATTATATACGGGTATGATGAGGGAATACTTCATGGGCATCCTATATTTTATATGGAGCAAAGGTAAGCATTTCCTTTAATAACGGCAAAAGATATACAAAAAAAGCGCTCACCGGCCCTTCTCCACAGGATGATTAGAAGAGAAAGGAGGTGAAGCGCCTTGTGCTACTCTGCCCCTGCTGATCCCACACGCTGCATTCGGATTACCTTCGGTCATCTATCAGTACAACTACGGAGTGCATTCGGTCATCTATCAGCAGAAGGGGAGTCGCAACACGCCCCGCTCGGCGACGTAGGGAGCCCCTTAGCAGCCTGCCAACAGAAGAAAGGGGCGTGCTTTGTGAATTCACCTCCCCCGGAAGCGTCTACATTTTTCCACCAGGCACTCCCCCTATGAAGTTCATGACCACGGCAGCGGAGCTCATAGGAGGTTCATAGGACCTTCAAAGGACCTTCAAAGGAGGCGCGTAGCAGCCCCCTGGCGCGTGTCTGCCAGTCCCTATCCTCCCCCACAGCAGTATTTCCGTGTTGGGATTTTGGAATTAGTACAACACAGTTTTATTATCTATGATTCATCCGAGACATTTGGCCCTCACCCCCACGACCTAAAAAAGGGCTTGCAGGAGACGCCTCCTACAAGCCCTTTGTATGTCATGGGGTATGACTGCGCGGCATTAAGCCTTCACGCGACCGAGGTATGAACCATCGCGAGTGTCCACCTCGATGAGTTCGCCCTCGTTGATGAAGAGGGGTACACGCACCTCAGCACCCGACTCCACCTTGGCAGGCTTCAGAGTGTTGGTAGCGGTATCGCCCTTCAGGCCGGGCTCAGTCCAGGTCACGGTGAGGTGTACCTTAGCGGGGAGCTCAGCATAGAGTACGGTCTCGGTAGAAGCGTCGGTAACAACCTCCACGTTCTGACCCTCCTTCATAAACTTCACACCGGTGATCTGGTCAGCGGGGATGTTGATCTGCTCGAAGGTCTCGTTGTTCATGAAGATGTAGTCCTCACCCTCAGCATAGAGATACTGATAGGGACGACGCTCCACGCGTACATCCTCCAGCTTCTCGCCAATGTTGAAGCGCTTCTCGATAACGCCACCGTTTACTACATCCTTCAGAGTTACGTTCATGATGGTGTTGCCCTTACCTGGCTTGCGATGCAGGAAGTCAATGCAGAAATAGAGCTTGCCATCCATGCGGATGCAGACGCCCTTCTTAATGTCCTGTGAATTGATCATAAAAAACTTATTATTGTGAGTATTATTCGCTTTTGCAGCGGCAAAGGTACGAAAAATATGCAGAAATCAGCACTTTAGGGCAAGTTTTTTTGACCATTGCTTGCTAGATTGAAAAAAAGTGTCTAATTTTGCACCCCGAATTAGGCAAAGAACAATAAATAAAAAGAATATATCGCAATGAAAAGAACATTTCAGCCCCACAATCGCCGTCGCGCTAACAAGCACGGTTTCCGTCAGAGAATGACCACTGCTAATGGTCGCAGAGTATTGGCTAATCGTCGCGCTAAGGGTCGCAAGAAGCTGACCGTTTCTGACGAGAAGCACGGCAAGTAATCAAAAAATTACGGCAAGAGATAAAAGAAGTGAGGGCAACCTTGCTTCTTTTTGCTTTTTATTAGTACCTTTGCGACATATATACTAATATAGGACGTAGGCAACAGGGAGGACGATGACAACGGGACAATACACTCCAAAAACATCTGACGATAACCAGGACACAGGAGACACATCCCCAAAACTCACAGACAGTCCGACCACCTACCGACCAAAACCACATACCGACCACCAAAAACCAACAAGACATGGACAGGAAAAATTTTATACGCAAAGCGCTTAGTCCATGGGTGTGGATCAACATCACACTCATGACCGCCATCGTAGTGGGGCTCATCATGGGCATCTGGAACATCATGGAGGCTTACACCATACACGGTGAGAAAGCAGAAGTGCCCAAAGTAAAGGGTATGACCATCGAAAACGCCAGATACACACTCACCAAGAGCAGACTCAAACTGCAGGTCATGGACAGCACCTACAACAAGAAACTGCCCGAGGGAATGGTCATGAAGCAGGTGCCCGAACCAGGCAAGGTGGTCAAGCCAGGACGCGCCATCGAACTGACCATCAACACACACGCATCGCCCACAGTGCCATGCCCAGACATCATCAACAACTGTTCGAAGCGCGAGGCTGAACAGCGACTCGAATCGATGGGACTCAAACTGACCGACCACGAATACATCGCCGGACAAAAAGACTATGTGCTCGGACTCAAGAGCGAGGGCAAACTCGTCAAGGCCGGCGACCGCATCAAGACCGAAAAGGAGGTGACACTCGTGCTCGGCAGCGGTACGAAGGACGGACACGTGGACACGCTCGACGCCAAGAAACCCCAGACCAAGGACCAGAAACTCCTCGACCTCGAATTTGACGAGGACGCCGAGGATGAAATCGTGGAGGAGATTCTCTAACCTCTCGCCCACTCACACGCCACACTAATATGGCCTACTGGGCCAACCAGACTCACAAGACCAATTAGAGCATGATAACAAAAGAGACAGACGAACTCACCGACATCGACCTGGACGACGACTTGGACATGGACGACGACCTCATGGGCGACACCCAAGACGACACCCAAGGACAGGACGGTGAGCAATACGAACACTTCCGCATCACCGTCGACAAGGGACAGAAAATGGTGCGCGTCGACAAGTTCCTCATGGGACACATGCCAGGCACCAGCCGCAACCGCATACAGAAGGCGGCCGAAGCCGGATACATACAGGCCAACGGCAAACCCGTCAAGAGCAACTACAAGGCCAAGCCCGGCGACGTCATCACCCTCATGCTCGACCATCCCAAACGCGAATGGGACATACAGCCCGAGGACATACCGCTCAACGTGGTCTACGAGGACGACCAGCTCATCGTGGTCGACAAGCCAGCCGGACTCTGCGTACACCCCGGATGCGGCAACTACAGCGGCACGCTGGTCAACGCCCTGGCATGGCACCTCAAGGACGATCCCCGATTTGATGCCAACGACCCCAACGTGGGACTCGTACACCGCATCGACAAGGACACCAGCGGACTGCTCGTCATAGCCAAGACACCAGAGGCCAAGACACACCTTTGCAAGCAGTTCTTCCACCACACTACACGCCGACAGTACAACGCCCTCGTGTGGGGCAATTTCCCCGAGGACCAGGGCACCGTGGAGGGCAACATCGGTCGCAACCCCAAGGACCGACTCCAAATGGCCGTCTTCCCACCCGACTCCGACATCGGCAAGCATGCCGTGACACACTATCGCGTCATAGAGCGATTCGGACAGACCACACTCGTAGAATGCCAGCTCGAGACGGGGCGCACACACCAGATACGCGTCCACATGAAGCACCTCGGGCACACCCTCTTCAACGACGAGCGATACGGAGGCGACGAGATATTGCGAGGCGAGCAGAGCAGCTCATACCGTGCATTCATCAAGAACTGTTTCGCAGCATGCCCCCGACAGGCTCTCCACGCACGCACACTCGGATTCGTACACCCCACCACCGGACAGGAGATGTACTTCAACTCCGAGCTCCCAGCCGACATGGAGGCCCTCATCAACAAGTGGCGCAACAAGGCACCACTCCCATTCAAATCACAAGGAATATAACCAACACACATAATGAAAAAGACAATCGCTATCATCTGCGGAGGCGACACCTCCGAGCACGATGTATCCATGCGCAGTGCCGCAGGCATTGAGTCGTTCATGGACCCCGAACGCTACACAATATACAAGGTGGAAATCCACGCCGGCAAGTGGGAGGCCATCCTCCCCGACGAGAGCCGCGCCACCGTCGACCGCAACGACTTCACCTTTGAGGTGGCAGGCGAGCGCATACGCCCCGACTTCTGCTACATCACCATACACGGCGCACCAGGCGAGAATGGTGTGCTCCAGGGCTACTTCGACCTCATCGGCATGCCCTACTCCACCTGCAACCTGCTGGTCGAGGCGCTGACCTACGACAAGTTCGTGCTCAACAACTACATGCGCGGACTGGGTGTCAGCGTGGCCGACAGCCTCACCGTCAAGTATGGCCACGCCGACGAGGTGAGCGACGACGACATCCTCTCACGCATCGGACTCCCCTGCTTCGTCAAGCCAGCACGTGGTGGCAGCTCATTTGGCACCACCAAGGTCAAGACCGCCGAGGCACTCCGACCCGCCATCAACCTGGCCCTCGAGGAGGGCGAGGACGTCATGGTGGAGGCCTTCATGCAGGGCACAGAGATTACCTGCGGATGCTACAAAACCAAGACCGCCTCACACGTATTCCCCATCACCGAGGTGGTGACCACCAACGAGTTCTTCGACTACGATGCCAAGTACAACGGTCAGGTAGATGAGATTACCCCAGCACGCATCAGCGACGACCTCACACGCCGCGTACAGACCCTCACCAGCCACATCTACGATATTCTGGGCTGCCACGGCATCATCCGTATCGACTACATTATCACCGAGGGCAACAAGATCAACCTCCTCGAGATCAATACCACACCAGGCATGACACCCACCAGTTTCATCCCCCAGCAGGTGCGCGCCGCAGGTCTCGACATCCGACAGGTGATGACCGACATTATAGAAGACACGCTCAGCGCTGCGCGCTGAGTGAAAAACGAAAAGTGAAAAGTGAAAAGTAACAACAAGGGCTCAAACCCGCGATATGTCTACCCAAAGCCATATATACTTTTCACTTTTAACTTTTCACTTTTAACTTTAAAGTATACTACCCATGAAATACGACATTACTGAATTCGACGCAATACGTCCATACAACGACGACGAGGTAAAACAGGCCGTCAAGGATTTACTCGCCGACCGTCAGTTCCAGGTCCTATTGAAGGGCTTCGTACCCTGGATGCCTAAGTTCATGCGCAACAGCGTGGTCAAGACCGCCTTCCTGGGCGTAAAGAGCACGCTGCAGTTTCAGGTGCGATTCATGAAGCCCATCGTCAACATGGTGCTCCGCAAGTGCTCCACTGGTCACAGCTTCGACCACTCTGCCATACAGGCTGGCCCCGAGCGCTACACCTTCGTGAGCAACCACCGCGACATCGTGCTCGACAGCGCCATTCTCGACGTCATGCTCTTCGAGAACAAGTATCCCACCACCTGCGAGATAGCCATCGGCGACAACCTCCTCATCTATCCTTGGATCAAGCGACTGGTGCGCCTCAACAAGGCATTCACCGTCAAGCGCGGCCTCTCACCACGCGAACTCCTGCAGAGCAGCCAGCTCATGAGCCGTTACATGCACTATGCCGTGACGGAGAAGAAGGAAAACATCTGGATAGCTCAGCGCGAGGGACGCGCCAAGGACTCCAACGACCGCACCCAGGACAGCGTACTCAAGATGCTGGCCATGGGTGGAGAGGGAAGCCCCGTGGAGAGCCTCAAGGAACTCAACATCGTGCCCCTCACCATCAGCTACGAGTACGACCCCTGCGACTACCTAAAGGCCAAGGAATTCCAGCTCAAGCGCGACGACCCTGCCCACAAGAAGAGCAAGCAGGACGACCTCGACAACATGAAGACGGGCATCATGGGACAGAAGGGACATATCCACTACCACTGTGCCGCTCCCATCAACACCTGGATTGACGAATACAAGGACCTGCCAAAGACCGAGGTCTTCACCGCCATCGCCCAGCGTATGGACCGCGAGATACACGCCGGCTACCGACTCTTCAAGGGCAACTACATTGCAGCCGACATCCTCTCGGACAAGTACAAGTACGTCGACGAATACACACACCAGGACAAGGTGGAATTCGAGCGCTACATCAAGAGCCGCATCGACCTCATCGATATCCCCAACAAGGACGAGGCCTTCCTCCGCGAGCGTATACTCACCATGTATGCCAACCCCGTGTACAACAAACTGGGACAAGAAGCGTGAAACGTATCATACATACATCACTCATGATGGCAAGCACCGCACTGGTGCTTGCCATTACTGCATGCAGCGAGAGCGACGACTTCACCTACCCCAGCATCGTGACCGAGATGGCCGACTGCGCCAGCGACGCTCAGGGCACCATACGCCGCATCACACTCGACGATGGCCGCACCTACACACTCACCAACCCGCTGGCGGGCTATGCGCAGAATGCCGTCTACCGCGCCATGTGTGGCTACACCCTCGAGCCCAGCGGCAGCGCCACCCTCTACCAGACCATGGGCGCCTACGTGCTGCGCGACTCTGCTGACGCACCCCTCCACCACCCCACCAATGCCGAGAGCGCATGGATTACACCGCGCTACATCAACCTCCACCTGCGCCCCAAGACCTACGGGGGACGTCAGTACTGGGGCTATGTCACCGACTCTATCAAGGGGGGCACGGCATACCTATCCATCCATCACAACCAATGCGGCGACCCTCTGGCCTACTCCACCACAGTCTATGCCAGCATACCGCTCGACAGCATACCGACAGGCAGCATCCATCTGAGCATCCACACCTTCGACGGTGTGAAGACATGGACATTCAGGAAGTGAAGCCCCCACCCGGCCTCCCCGAGAGGGAGGAGGAAAAGGGTAATAAAGGGAATGTAAGGGGAGTTAAAGGGACGATACCATTGTTGCAGGAGTGTTGTCCCTTTTACTCTACGAGCAAAGCGAGTTAACTCCCCTTTTGAACCCTTAATAGCCTAATACATACAACCTCAAAACCTCAAGAATGAATATAGCAGTACTCATATCAGGCGGCGTGGACAGCGCCGTGGTGGTTCACCAATTGTGCGAACAAGGCTACAAGCCCGACCTCCACTACATCAAGATAGGCATGGAGGGCGAGGACTCGTCGTGCTCGGCCGAAGAGGACATCGAACTCTCACAGGCCACAGCTCGCAAGTACGGACTCACACTCGAGGTGACCGACCTGCAACAAGAGTACTGGGACCAAGTGGTGGGCTATGCCATCGACCGCGTCAAGCGTGGACTTACCCCCAACCCCGACGTCATGTGCAACCGCCTCATCAAGTTTGGCGCCTTCGAGCAGCGCATCGGCTGTCACTACGACAAGATAGCCACCGGCCACTATGCCACCAATGTGGAGCGCGATGGCCTCATGTGGCTCGGCACGGCCAAGGACCCCGTCAAGGACCAGACCGACTTCCTGGCCCAGCTCTCCTATGAGCAGCTCCAGCACACCATCTTTCCCATCGGACACCTTATGAAGGAGGAGGTGCGCCAGATAGCCATCGACGCCCACCTCCCCAGCGCTAAGCGCAAGGACAGCCAGGGCATCTGCTTCCTGGGCAAAATCAACTACAATGACTTCCTTCGCAAGTTCCTCGGTGAACAGGAGGGCAAGATCATCGACATTGAGACAAACCGCATACTGGGCACCCACCGCGGATTCTGGTTTCACACCATCGGTCAGCGCAAGGGCCTCGGCCTAAGTGGCGGCCCATGGTTTGTGGTCAAGAAGAACGTCAAGAAGAACGTCGTCTTCGTGGCTCAGGGTTGGGACACACAGTTGCAGTATGGCCACGACTTCCGCCTTGCCGACCTCCACTTCATCACCCGCAATCCCTGGAGCGACGAGGAACTGACAGGCACAGGCATGCCCATCCAGTTCAAGATACGCCACGTCGACCACTTCATGGAGGGCCTCATCACCAAGCAGGAGGATGGCTACCACATCCACTCCGACTCCCCCATCCAGGGCATCGCCCCCGGACAGTTTGGCTGCATCTACGACCGCGACGCCACCATCTGTCTCGGCAGCGGCGAGATAGGGTATTAGTAACTCCGTTCCAAGTGGAGGCGAGCAAAAATAAAATATCTTCTATTGCAGATGAAGTATATCTTCTATTACAGATGAAGTATATCTTGGGAATCTCCGACTCTTTCTACGCTCGGGATAATGAATGCAAGCATTCCCTCTCCTCTCGCTTAACGAAAGAGTTCTTTGAAAAGTAAGTAGTATCAGCCTTGACTTTAACTTTGATTTTGCAGCCACAGACTGAGGTCGATAAGGGTGATTTCTGCCCGGCGGTTGCTGCCTCGCAGATGTTCTGATTCTATCCGCAGATGTTAGACAGATGTGATACGGATTAGTCTGTTTGTATTTATTGATTTTCCTGATGGAATTATTGACTGTGATTGCATTCATTCTGGTTATGCCATCACCTTTTATCCTGATAGCGTGGTTTTTGTCGAAAGGCATAATAAGAAGCAGCGCGAAAAGAGATGGAATGAGTCAATGAGAAATAGATACAATGGCATGCAACAGAGAAGATAATGAAGAAACTTGAAGTTATAAGAAGACCTAAGTGCTGCCCTCGATGTGGCGGTGAGATATGTGATTTTTATGCAAAAAGTTCAGTTTTGTTTTGCTCTCTCAGGAAATAGTCTTACTTTTACCACAGAATTCCGTCGCCACTGGGGTGGCGTGTGGAAGGACTTTACCGAAAAAGGTGTTATTGAAATTACTAATCTAT
>CALZKW010000004.1 GCA_945788095.1 uncultured Prevotellaceae bacterium
GTCGCTGTAACTTTATCATGCAGGTTTTAGTACCTGTAGTTTATCGAATGCTTACAGCGCAATAAGACCCATATCTTGATGGTGTCAAGACCCATATCCTGTCACGCTGAGACCCATATCCTGTCGCGCTGAGACCCATATCTAAAATCGACGATAGTACTATCCTCCCCTTGACCATAGTACTATCCCTTTTTACTTCAATCAAAAAAAAACGGACCATGCGAGGGGTAACGCATGGTCCGTAGATATAGAGAGTAGGGTGGGGGAATTACTGCTTCACGGGTATGCTCTCGATGCGCGTCTGGTGACGGCCACCGGCAAAGGGGGTGGCGAGGAACTCGTCGAGGCACTGGCGGCATACCTCCTCGGAGATGAAGCGACCGGGGAAGACGATGACGTTGGCATCGTTGTGCTCGCGGATGAGGTGGGCTATCTCGGGGGCCCATACCAGTCCGGCACGGATGCCCTGGTGCTTGTTGAGCGTCATCGAGATGCCCTCGCCGCTGCCACACATGGCTATGCCGGGATATACCTCGCCTGCCTCTACGGCATCGGCCAGGAGGTGTCCGTAGGTGGCATAGTTGCAACTCTCCTCACTGAGGGTGCCGTAGTCCTTGTAGCTTAGGCCCTTCTCCTCAAGGTAGCGCTTCACAAACTGCTTGAGTGGAAAGGCTGCGTGGTCTGATGCAAGTCCGATCATGTTCGTTTAAGTGTAATAAAGGGTTCAGAAGGGTAGTTAAAGAGCTGTAAATGGACGTTACGTTTGACTGTCCTTAACTGCCTTTAAGGGTTCAAAAGGGGAGCTTGGACAGGTCTGCAAGACTATCGTCCTTTTAACTCCCCTTTATTACCTTTTTATACTCTTTCCGGCCCTTATTTAGATCATTGCTTTCACCTGGTTGTACACATTCTCAGCGGTGTAGCCGAGCTTCTCGTCGAGCACCTTGTAGGGAGCTGAGAAACCGAAGCTCTCGAGGCCCCATACCTTTGACTCGGGTGCGGCACCGATGAGGAAGCTCTGGAGATTGACGGGCAGACCTGCGGTCAGACCGAACACCTTGGCTCCGGCGGGTACGACGCTCTGCTGGTACTCCTGGCTCTGGCAGCGGAACACACCCTCGGAGGGTACGCTCACGATGCGCACCTTGATGCCATCCTTGCGCAGCAACTCGGCACCAGCCACGAGGGTAGATACCTCAGAACCGGTAGCTACCAGCACGGCATCGGGATTGGCGTCTGAGCCGGCCACGATGTAGCCACCCTGGCGAGCCTGCTCGTAGTCGTTGCCCTCGGGCAGATTCTGGATGTTCTGGCGAGAGAGGATGAGTGCAGAGGGAGTGTCCATGTTCTCCATAGCCATGGCCCAGGCCACGGTGGTCTCCTTGGCATCAGCGGGACGCAGCACGAGGCATGAGTTCTTGCCGGCATGGTTCTTCAGCTTCTCCATCAGGCGGATCTGTGCCTCCTGCTCCACGGGCTCGTGGGTGGGACCGTCCTCACCTACGCGGAAGGCATCGTGGGTCCAGATGAACTTGACGGGCAACTGCATGAGGGCTGCCATACGCACGGCGGGCTTCATGTAGTCGGAGAATACGAAGAAGGTGCCGCATGCGGGGATGACACCGCCGTGGAGGCTCATACCGATACAGCAGCATGCCATGGTGAGCTCTGCCACACCGGCCTGGAAGAAGGCACCCGAGAAGTCGCCCTTGGTCAGGGCCTTGGTCTCCTTGAGGAAGCCGTCGGTCTTGTCAGAGTTGGAGAGGTCGGCAGAGGCGCAGATCATGTTGGGCACCTGCTTGGCCAGCACGCTCAGGCAGGCTGCCGAAGCAGAGCGGGTGGCATCGTTGTCCTTCTGCACGCACTGGCTCCAGTCGATCTGGGGAGCCTTGCCGCTGAACCACTCAGCCTGCTGTGCAGCCTTCTCGGGGTTGGCCTCAGCCCATGCCTGCTCCTCAGCGTAGCGCTCGGCAGCGATGGCCTTGAGCTCCTCGGCGCGGGCAGCATACATAGCCTGCACCTCGGGGAATATCTGGAAGGGATTCTCGGGATCGCCACCGAGGTTCTTCACGGTGTTGACAAAGGCATCGCCACCGAGAGGAGCACCGTGGGTCTTGCAGTTGGCCTCGTAAGAAGTGCCATCAGCCTTGAGAGCACCCTTTCCCATCACGCACTTACCGATGATGAGGGTGGGCTTGCCCTCCACCTGCTGTGCCTGCTCGATGGCCTGGCGGATTTGGGCAGCGTCGTTGCCGTTGATCTCGATGACCTCCCAGCCCTGTGCACGATACTTGGCTGCAGTGTCCTCGCTCATCACCTCCTTGGTCTCGGTAGAGAGCTGGATGTCGTTGCAGTCGTAGAACATGATGAGGTTGTCCAGACCGAGTGTGCCTGCGATACGTGCAGCACCCTGTGAGATCTCCTCCTGGATGCCACCGTCGGAGATGTAGGCATAGATGGTCTCCTTGGCGAAGGTGGGGTTGCCGGTGTGGGCAGCGAGGAACTTGGCTGCGATGGCAGCACCGACTGCGAATACGTGACCCTGACCGAGGGGGCCCGAGGTGTTCTCGATGCCACGTGCAATCTCAAACTCGGGGTGACCGGTGGTGGGAGAACCCCACTGGCGGAGCTGTGCGAGTTCCTCGAGGCTGAACTTGCCGATGAGTGTCAACTGTGAGTAGAGCATGGGTGCCATGTGGCCGGGGTCGAGGAAGAAACGGTCGCGACCTACCCACTCGGGGTTCTGGGGATCATACTTCAGGTACTCGCTATAGAGCACGTTGATGAAGTCGGCACCACCCATGGCACCACCGGGGTGACCACTCTTAGCCTTCTCTACTGCGCTGGCTGCAAGGATACGAATGTTGTCCGCAGCGCGATTCAATGTTTCGATTGTATTTGCCATAGTGTGTGTTAATTATAACAACGGAACAAACGGAAAAAAGAATTAAAAATTGGTGGCGTTTTTGCCAAACAGACGTATAGCGGGTTTCATGTCATTGACATTCATGTTCTGAAGAAGTCCTAACTTGTACCCGGTGATGTTTAGGTAGTTGATGACTTGTGCCTTGTGCAAGTCTGTGATTGCATCTGTGGCTTTGAGTTCAACAATTATCTTACCATAGCATACAAAGTCTGCCACATACTTCTGAGAAAGCGTTTTGCCCATATACTTGATTTCAAACGCCTTTTCTCTTTCGTATGGGATGAGTCTTCTCTGAAATTCTATTTCCAAAGCTTCCTGATAAACTTTTTCCAAAAGCCCCGGTCCAAGCGTTTTGTGTACCGTGAAAAGGGCTCCGTTAATGTTATAAGTCTCATCAGGGTAGAGCATAAGGTTTTTCTGTTTGTTCCGTTGTTAAAAACAATAATTTATTTCTTGCATTCCACAGCGGCCTTCTCGGCGGGGAGACAGGCTATGTAGTTCTGGATGTAGCGGTTGAAGCCCTCCACGTCGGCGGCATCGGGGGATACGCTGGTGCCGGTGTTGCCAGCAAAGACTACCTGCTCGAGCCAGTCGGCCAGGTTGTGCTGCTTGTCGCTGACGGCGTAGGCTGCCAGCAGGGCGATACCCCATGCACCACCTTCGCCCGCGGTCTCCATGACAGAGATGGGAGAGTTGAGCGCTGCAGCCAGCATCTTCTGGCCCACGATGGGAGTGGTGAAGTAGCCACCGTGGCCGGTGATACGGTCCACTTTGACCTGCTCGTCCTTGAAGAGGATGTCGTTGCCAAACTTGAGCACGGCGATGGCACCATAGAGGTGGGCACGCATGAAGTTGGCCAGGGTGAGCTTGTCGCTGGCGCTGCGCACCACGAGGGGACGTCCGTCCATGCAACCGGTGATGGGCTCGCCCGAGATGTAGTTGAAGCTGACGAGACCGCCGCAGTCGGGATCACCCTTCTCGGCTATCTGGAAGAGGCGTGTGTAGAGCTGGTAGGTGTCCTGCTCCACGCCCAGCAGGTCGGCATACTCCTTGAACACCTTCACCCAGGCGTTGATGTCGCTGGTGCAGTTGTTGCAGTGTACCATAGCCACGAGCGAACCGTCGGGGGTGGTGACCATGTCGAGGCACTCGTAGGGCTTCGACAGGGGCTTCTCGAGCACAATCATCGAGAAGCTTGAGGTGCCGGCGCTGACGTTACCCGTGCGCTGCTTCACGGCGTTGGTGGCTACCATACCGGTGCCTGCATCGCCCTCGGGAGGACAGAGGGGGCAACCGGGCTGCAGATGACCAGAGATGTCGAGGCGCTCAGCACCGTGCTTGGTGAGGCAACCGGCATCGGCACCTGCGGGAAGGCTCTCGGGCAGGATGTCCTCGAGTTTCCATGAGTAGCCCTTGGGAGCGATGAGTTCGTCAAACTTGCGCACCATCTCAGCATCGTAGGTCCTGGTAGCGGGATCGACGGGGATCATACCCGAGGCATCGCCTACGCCAAGCACCTTCTTGCCAGTGAGGCGCCAGTGGATGTAGCCGGCGAGAGTGGTGAGATAGGTGATCTCCTTGACATGCTCGTCGCCATTGAGGATGCACTGGTAGAGGTGTGAGATGGACCAGCGGAGGGGTATGTTGTAGTTGAAGAGCTCTGACAGTTCAGCAGCAGCCTGTCCGGTGTTGGTGTTGCGCCATGTGCGGAAGGGCACGAGTATCTTCTCGTCCTGTCCGAAGGCCATGTAGCCGTGCATCATGGCTGAGATACCGATACCTGCCAACTGCTCTATCTCGCATGCATACTGCTCGTTGACATTCTTGCGAAGATCGGCATAGCAGTCCTGCAGACCATACCAGATGCGGTCGATGCCGTAGGTCCAAAGGCCATCCACATTCTGATTCTCCCAGGTGTGGCTACCCTGGGCTATGGGCTTGTGCTCACCATCGATAAGCACTGCCTTAATACGGGTAGAGCCAAACTCGATACCGAGAATGGCTTTACCAGAGGTGATTACTTCTTTTGCGTTCATTTCTATTAAGGGTGTTTAAGGGTAATAAAAGGTATAGAAGGGGAGTTAAAGGGACGTTTGTTTTGCTAGATGTCCTTTATGCCTGCATTGTCTTTTATGCCTGAGGCGTATGCGTTAAGATACCAACTTGCACCATTAATGGCATAATCCAGTTCTTCTCTTTCGACTTCGTTAATATATCCTAAGTCTTTGGATAGGATGATGTAATAACGGCATTCCTCCAAACTGCCCTGCGAGATATTAAGAAATCGAAGTTTCTCTGCTTTGCCCATTTTCCGGGAGCCCTCTGCGATGTTGGCAGCAATGGATACTGCTGCCCTGGTGAATTGAGACCATAAGCCTCTTTTCTCTTCCAGAGGGAAACTCTGGGCTATTCTGTAGACGGTAAGCACAAACTGATGAGCTTTCTGCCATGCAATTATGTTGGTGAAGGTGCCCTGTGTCATATATGCAGAATTACAAGGGAGAGGGGAGGGAGCAAAGGTATTGTCCCTTTAACTCCCCTTTAACTCCCCTTTTTAACCCTTTTTTTACCCTATCCAACAGACTATCTCAGCGCCTTGTTGAGCATGTAGTAGATCTCGTTGTTGCGGAGCTCCTTCTTGAACTCGGGGATAGTGGTCTTCTTGTTGATGGCGATGTACTCGATGCCAGTCATCTCGGCGAAGTCCTCCCAGTACTCCTCGGTGATGTCGTAAGAGAAGGCGCTGTGGTGAGTACCGCCGGCGAGAATCCATGCTGCAGCACCTACCTCGAAGGTGGGCTGGGGGATCCAGAGAGCAGAAGCCACGGGGAGGTTGGGCATGGGCTTGGGCTCGATGCACTCTACCTCCTGAGTGATGAGGCGGAAGCGGTTGCCGAGGTCTACGACGGTAGCCTTGACGCCTGCACCGGTCTTAGAGGTGAATACGAGGCGTGCAGTCATCTGCTTGCGGATACCGATGCCGAGGAAGTGTACCTCGAGAGTGGGCTTGTCGACAGCGATGAGGGGACATACCTCGAGCATGTGGCTCTGGAGGCATGAGCTCTGGTCGCCAGCGAAGTTGAGGGTGTAGTCCTCGAGGAATGAGCAACCCTTAGCCAGGCCCTGGTTCATTACCCAGAGTGAACGGTAGAGACAAGCAGTCTTCCAGTCGCCCTCTGCACCGAAACCGATACCCTCAGCCATCAGACGCTGTGAGGCGAGACCGGGGATCTGGTCGAAACCGCAGAAGTTGGGATCGTCGATGTTGGCATCGCCGAGGTCGTCGAAGTTGGTGGTGAAGGCAGTAGCGCCCTCGTCCTTGAGCACGCGGCGCAGAGCAATCTCAGCCTTGGCAGCGTTCTTCACCTTCTCCCAGTATACCTCCTCGCCACTCTCATCGATCTTGATGGTGTAGGCCTGCTTGTACTCCTCCACGAGTGCGTCAGCCTCAGCGTCGGTCACCTGCTTGAAGTACTCCATGAGGGATGATACGGGGTAGTAGTCCACGTGGTAGCCCATGCGCTGCTCAAACTCTACGCGGTCGCCATCGGTCACGGATACATTGTTCATGTTCATACCGAACATCAGACAGCGTACCTGCTTGGCGTCAGCTACGGCAGCAGCTGTGCGTGCCCATACGCCGATCTTCTTCTGAGCCTCCTCGTTGGTCCAGTGGCCAGCCACTACCTTGCGGCTGATGCGCATACGGGTGCATGCATGACCAAACTCGATGTCGCCGTGGGCAGACTGGTTGAGGTTCATGAAGTCCATGTCAATCTCGTTCCAGGGTATCTCAGTGTTGAACTGAGTGTGGAAGTGGAGCATAGGCTTCTGCAGAGCCTGCAGACCCTTGATCCACATCTTGGCGGGCGAGAAGGTGTGCATCCAGGTGATAACACCTACACAGTTTGCACAGCTGTTGGCCTCCTTCATCAGCTGCTCAGCCTCCTGGCAGCTCTTGACGGTGCCCTTGTATACTATCTTAACAGGCACATTGCCACTCTTGTTGATACCATCAATCATGATGTTAGAGTGCTCGTCTACCTGACCGAGTACCTGCTCTCCATACAGCAGCTGTGTACCTGACAGCCACCAAATCTCTAAGTCTTTAAACATGTTTCACAAATTAATAACGAACAATTAACAGTTAACAAAATAGAATATACCATTGTTGGTGGGCATTCTGTATGTTAGCTGTTGCATGTTCTTTGGTTAGTATTGATTTAATGTATTTACGCTTGCGATTAATAGTTTGAGTAGTTCCTTACAGTCACCAATTATACTACTGTATTGTGTCTCATTGAGGATATTGCTCCGGTAGAAAATCTCAATCCAATATTCCGTTTCGTTGGTTTCTTTGAGGGCAATTTTGAGTTTATGCCGCATATCCTCCTTACTTTCCGCAAATTCTGCTTCCTTTATGTTGGCACCGATGCTTGTTCCGGATTTAAGTATTTGCGAGAATAAAGAATGATAGGCAATGGGCATACTCTATATATAATGATAGGCCCGCTTTGATATTCTAACACCGAAGTCCAGGCTCTTCTCCTTAAGCACATTGCTATCTTTCATGAGGCCAGCTACAGAATATTGTTAACTATTAACTGTTAATTGAATCAGTGCTTCTGACCCTTTTGACCGTAGTAGGCGTTGGGGCCATGCTTGCGCATGTAGTGCTTCTCGATGAGGAGGGGATTCATCGTGAGGTCGGGGTTGACGCTGTAGGCAATGAAAGCCATCTTGGCGCATTGCTCCATCACCTTGGCATTGTAGACAGCATTGTCGGGACTGGTACCCCATGAGAAGGGACCATGGTTCTTGACCAGGACGGCGGGGGTGTGGTCGGGGTTAATCTTGCGGATGTTGAGTATCTCATCGACAATCACGTTGCCGGTCTCAAGTTCGTACTGACCCTTTACCTCAGCCTCTGTCATGTCGCGGGTGCAGGGAATCTCCTTGTAGAAGTAGTCGGCGTGAGTGGTGCCGATATTGGGGATGTCGCGTCCTGCCTGTGCGAATGCGGTGGCATAAGTGGAGTGGGTGTGCACGACGCCCTGGATGTTGGGGAATGCACGATAGAGCACCAGGTGGGTGGGGGTGTCGCTCGAGGGGTTGAGGTCGCCCTCTACGACCTCGCCGGTGTTGAGGTCTACCACTACCATGTCGCTGGCCTTCATGTCGTCGTAGCTGACGCCACTGGGCTTGATGACTACGAGGCCTTTCTCGCGGTCGATGCCGCTCACATTGCCCCATGTGAATATCACAAGACCTTGCTTTACGAGGTCAAGATTAGCTTTGAATACTTTTTCTTTGAGTTCTTCGAGCATAGTATTTAGAGTTTAAAGATTTTATTCTCGTTGTACATTGTATCATTGAAGCGGAACAGACGGGCGCCTCGCTTGGAGGTCTTCTTGTCTATCTCGCCGGTTTCTTCGATGAAAGGCATCTCGGCTATGCGCTTGCGGAAGTTGCGCTTGTCGAGTTCGTCGTTGAGGATTACCTCATAGAGCGTTTGCAGCTGACTGAGTGTGAAACTCTCGCTAAGCATACGCATGGCGATTGGTTCGAGTGCTATCTTCTTGCGCAGCAGTTTGAGGGCACGCTTGACCATATCGTTGTGGTCGAAGATAAGCTGAGGCATCTCATAGACATCGATCCACTGACCGACGTTCTCCTCATTGAGCGTGTCGTCGCACTCGTTGCGGTTGGCGATGGTAAAGTAGCAGATGGAGATGACTCGTGCTGCTGCATCGCGGTTGAGTGAGCCAAAGGCTCCTACTTCGTACAGCTCGGTATTGTCCAGGCCGGTACGTTCCTTGATGATGCGTCGTGCGGCATCGGTAATGGTTTCATCTTCACGTACGAATCCACCCATCAGAGATGATTCGCCCTGGAAAGGTTCAAACTTACGCTTTTGTATAAGCACTTTCAGTTTGTTGTCCTCGTAACTGAAGATGATACTATCTACGGCAACGTAAAACTTCGAATTGTCTGAATAATATGGATACATAATCAACAGTATTTATAAGAATGATGGTTGTAGGATGTAAGTGTGATAGTAATAGGGTATAAGAGGGAAGGTTGCAGTGGTTAAGTATGCCACTTGTCTTCCCCCTTATACCATATTATATATGTTACCAGAAGTAATAGTAGAAGGCAGCTGTGATGCCGAGGATAATAACAGAATGGATTACATCCCACTTGTTCCAGCTGCGGCGGGTAGCCTCAATCTGCTCGGGAGTAGAATTGCCGAACACAAGACCCTGAATCTGCTTGGGATCGGGAGCCTTGGTGCAGAGGCTGACGATAATCACTACAAGGCAGCAGAACAGCATCATCCATCCACAGAAGAACAACCAGTTGAGGTCGTAGAAGAGATACTTGAATACGTTGTCGGCAGCATCGGTCACGTTGCTATAGTATACCTTGGCACCGAGGCGAGTAAGACCGATAACCAAACCGGAGATGAGACCCCACATACCACCCTGAGCTGAGGTACGCTTCCAGGTGATACCGAGCAGGAAGGCACTGGCAATACCGGGGGCAAGTACAGACTGTACGTCCTGGAGGTAGGTGTAGAGCACGTCACCGACTGAGCGCATGATGGGAATCCAGAGGATACCAAGTACTACGATAACCACGGTGGCAATCTGGCCAATGACAACGAGCTTCTTCTCGCTGGTGTTGGGCCACATACGCTTGTGGAAGTCGATGGTGTAGAGCATGGCTGAACTGTTGAAGAGAGATGCCAGTGATGACATCAGGGCTGCCAGAATACCGCATACTACGATACCCTTGACACCGGCAGGCAGCAGCTTGGCCACGAGGGTGGGGAAGGCTGCATCGGGAGTAGACAGTGTGAATACCTCACCATTGACTACAATCTGCTCCTTAGAGAGTGCGAAGGCAATCATACCTGGTATGAGGAAGAGGAATACGGGCAGAAGCTTGAGGTAGGCACCGAAGATGGTACCGCGGCGAGCCTGCTTCTCATCCTTGCCTGAGAGTACACGCTGCACAATGAACTGGTCTGTACACCAATACCAGAAGCCGATAATGGCAGAACCGATGAGAGCACCCAGCCAGGGGAACTGAGGATCGTCGTTGGAGCGCATCAGGTGGATCATTGACTCGCTCGACGCACCCTCGTAGCTGGGCTTAACGTCGCAGGCAACCATCATCTGGTCCCAGCCACCGAGGGCATCGAAACCAAGGTAGAGGATAATAGCGCTACCCAAGAGGAGAATGGGGGTCTGGAGTACTGAGGTGTAGAGTACTGACTTCATACCGCCAAGAATGGTGTAGATAGCGGTGATGAGCACGAGGCCGATGGCTGCAATCCAGAAGAAGTCGATGCCCCAGAGTTCCTTGATGCCGAATACCTGCTGGAATACCAGACCACCTGCGTATACGGTCACGGCTACCTTGGTCATCACGTAGCTGATGAGTGAGATACCGGTGAGGATGCTACGGCTGGTCTTGTTGTAGCGACGCTCGAGGAACTCTGGCATGGTCATCACCTGGCTGCGCTCATAGAAGGGCACGAATACCCAGGCCAAAATCAGGATCATCCAACCCTGAATCTCCCAGTGGGCCATTGCCATACCGCTGGCTGCGCCCGAACCGGCCAGACCAATAAGGTGCTCTGAGCCGATATTAGAGGCAAAGATACTGGTACCGATGGCAATCCATGTGGCGTCGCGACCTCCAAGGAAGTAGTCGCCAGAGTTCTCATTCTTTTGCATTGTGACGTAAACCACAATGCCGATCATAAATAGCACGAAGACACCAATAACTACCCAGTCAAGGGTGCCGAGTGCTGTTGCTGCGAGTAAATTCATTATAAATTATTATTTAAGATTAGAATTGGTTGTTACTTATGGATAGAGAATACATACTTGCAGTGGCTGTCGTATTTCTCACCGGGCTCGAGTTTGCAAGAGGGCCACTCGGGCTTGTTGGGAGTGTCGGGATACTTCTGAGTCTCGAGGCAGAAGGCCGCATTCTTAGGATACCTGATGCCTCCCTTGCCTACTACGGTGCCATTCTGGAAGTTGCCGGTGTAGAATTGGATGCCGGGCTCGTTGGTGTAGACGTCGAGCTGGATGCCTGTGACGGGTGAGTATACGGTGGCGCAAACCTGGCTGTCGTCGCCATGGCCGTCGGCGTAGGTGTTGAGACACCAGTTGTGGTCATATCCGGTGTGGTCCTCGCCGTCCTCGATAGCCACGAGGTCAGCAGCGGGAGTCTCACAGATGAAGCCCTGACCAATGGCCTTGGGCTGACGGAAGTCGAAGGCGGTACCCTCCACGGCCTTAATCTCGCCAGTGGTCATGTAGGTGTTGTCGGTAGGTGTATAGTTGTCGGCATTGATTTGTGCAATGCAGTTGGTGATGGGTTGTGCGGGGTCACCATTGAGGTTGAAGTAACTGTGGTTGGTCATGTTGAGCACAGTGGTCTTGTCGCTAACACCCTCGTAGCAGATGTCGAGTGAGTTGTCGCTGCCTACGGTCATGGTGACGGTCACCTTTACCTCGCCGGGGAAGTTGTTCTCGCCGTCAGGAGCGGTGAGCTTCATCACGAGGGTAGAGTCGTTGGGCTGCTCGGCATCGTATACCTGGTACATCCATCCTGCCAGACCGCCATGGAGGCAGTGTCCGTAGTTGTTTTGTGCCAACTGGATGGTATCGCCGTTGATGGGCAACTTGCCGTCCTTGATACGGTTGGCGTAGCGGCCTACGCTCGAACCGAAGTCGCTCTGATTGTTCTGGGGGAAGTATTTCTCTGCGCTGTCGAAGCCCAGCACGACATCCGTGGGCTTGCCATCTTTGTCAGGTACTACGATTGATACCACTCGGCCACCAAAGTTGGTGACGCATACCTCCATGCCCTTGCCGTTCTTGAGGGTATAGAGGTGTACCTGCTTGTCTGCACCGAATACTGAGTCGGTATAGACTGCCTCAAAAGCCTGTGGGTCGAGGCCAGATAGGGTAGTGCTGCCCACCCCTGCCTCATTGCATGATGCTACACAAATGGCAAGCATTGCTGCTCCCACGAAACCAGCGCCCATAATTTTCTTTTTCATGGTAAACTAAGGTTTTTTGTTTGTATTATACATTTGTTGTTTGTTTCCGCCTACAAATGTATATATATTAATTTATATAGCTCGCTCCTTTGCTACAATTTCTTATCCTTACGGGGCAAAATAAGTGTTTTTTTGCCATTTTTCTGCGTAATTCCTCCATCGTAAAGTGTCGCATCTACACATAACACAGCAAAACCGCCCCCATCCTTGCGGACGGAGGCGGTTGGAAAGTCATGTTATCGTTTTGCTACTTAGTGATTAGCAGAGCTTGCGGCTACCATCGCCGATGACTACATCAATCACGATGGGCTCCTTGCCATACTTCTCAGCAAAGCGCTTCTTAACAACCTCCTTGAAGTGGTTGTACAACTCCTCTGCTACGAGGTTGATGGTGCAGCCGCCGAAGCCACCGCCCATGATGCGTGAACCGGTCACGCCCTCTTCCTTAGCTACCTCGTTGAGGAAGTCGAGCTCCTCGCAGCTTACCTCATACTCCTGGCTGAGGCCGGTGTGGGTCTCGTACATCTTCTGGCCTACGGTCTCGTAGTCGCCTGCCTCGAGGGCTGCACATACTGCGAGTACGCGCTCTACCTCGCCGATGACATAGCGTGCGCGCTTGTACTCGTCGGCTGTGATCTCAGCCTTAACCTCCTCGAGCATGTCCATGTTGGCATCGCGGAGGGTCTCCACCTCGGGGTGGTGAGCCTTGATAATCTCAGCCACGTGCTCGCACTGGAGTCGACGCTCGTTGTAGGGGCTGCCAGCCAGTTCGTGCTTCACGCAGCTGTTGACCAGCATGAGCTTGTAGCCCTTGGGCTCCCAGGGGAAGTATGCATACTCACCGCTGCGGCAGTCGAGACGCATGAGGCTGCCCTTCTTGCCAAATACAGAGGCGAACTGGTCCATGATACCGCAGTTGCAACCGATGTACTTGTGCTCGGTGCGCTGACCTACCTTGGCGAGCTCCATCTTCTCAATCTTGTTGTCGCCCCAGAGGTCGTTGAGTGCGAAGGCGAAGCAGCTCTCGAGTGCTGCTGATGATGACATACCTGCGCCGAGGGGTACATCGCCAGCGAATGCAGTGTTGAAGCCCTCTACGGGTACACCGAGAGCCATCATCTCACGGCATACGCCAAAGATGTAGCGGAAGTGTGTTGCGCTGGGACCCTTCTCGTCGTCGAGTGAGAACTCAGCGTAGTCCTTGAGGTCGATAGAGTAGGCACGTACCATGCGAGTGCCGTTGGGCTTGATTTCGGCAATCATTCCCTGCTCTACGGCGCCGGGGAATACGAAACCATTATTGTAGTCAGTGTGCTCTCCGATCAGATTGATACGACCTGGAGAGGCATAAACACTTCCTGTAGTACCATCAAAATGCTTGATGAAGCGACTTCTTACGTCTTCAATAGTCAATTTCATAATTGTATTATTATTAAAGGTTAATAGTATTGTTGTTAGACACAAGGTAGACCTATTAGTCCACCTTGATGTCTGTGTTCACGTTCTTAGAACCGATGAGTGAGTACCACAGGATGTAAACACCTGCAGCGAGAGGAACAAAGAAGCTGGTCATAAAGCTGCCTGACAGGTCAGCTACCCAACCCTGGAGGCCAACCATGATAGCGAAACCTACTACCATGGTCATGAAGATACCAGAAGCGATAGCGGTGTACTTGCCGAGGCCCTCGGTGGCGAGGTTGAAGATACCACCCCACATTACTGAAGCGCAGAGGCCAACAAGGAGGTAGCAGAATACGCTCACGGGTACCTTACCCCAGATAAGTTCCATTTTCACGTAGTCGATACCGGGGATAGACACAGTGATGTCTGTTGGCATAAAGATACCGGCCAGTACGAGCACGATAGAGAGGCCGCTTACGAAGGTCATCATGGCCTTGGTAGAAACCTTACCACCGATAGAAGCACCTACGAATCGACCGATGAGCATGAAGATGAAGAATACAGCACCGAGGGTACCTGCATAACCAGCGTCCATGCCAAGACCGGGAGTGGGGGCATTTGTGGGTGTGGTCAGATACTGAAGGATGTATGCTGGAGGTCCCATCTCAAGGCTACCATAGATACCGATAGCCAGGGCACCAAGCATGAAGTGACGGAACTGGAGTGCGCCAGAGATGAGCGAGAGGTTTACGGGTGCTTGCTCGGGCTCTTCGATCTTGGTGAAGAGGATGATGATGAATGCCAGCACGAAGATGGCCAGTGCGATGAACAGCGCGGGGGTAGCGTCAGAGATGCTTGCCTTAGCTGCATCACCGATGAGGGCACCCATGATGATGTATACGGCTACGGCTGCACTTGAGTTGAACACACCACCGATCTGGATAAGCTGGTTACCTGTGTTGCCGCCACCACCGAGGATGTTGAGCATAGGGTTAACCACGGTGTTGAGGATACACATACATGCTCCTGATATGAGGGCACCGCAGAGGTATACCATGAAGCCATACTCCTTGCCGCTCATACCGCTGAGCCACTGGATGAGGATACCAACGATACCTACCACGAGACCAATCAGTGCGGTCTTCTTGTAGCCATACTTGGCGATAAGCATACCTGAGGGGATACCCATGAGGAGGTAAGCACCGAAGTTACCGAAGTTACCTACCATGGCCTCGAAGTTGCTACAGCCGAACTGATTCTTTACAATGACACCCATGGGTGAGCAGAGGTTGGTCACGAAGGCGATCATTGCAAACAGGGCGATCATGACGATGATAGCAGCCCATTGTTTCTTTTGATTACTCATTGAATTAGTTATTGTTTTAGTTTAAAATGATTTTGTCTCTAATAGATGAATTGTAGCTCCTTCACATTTTTGCGCTGTGAGGAGCTACAATTGATGTGTGTCTTTACTCTACGCCAAACTTATAGATGGTCTTCTGAGTGTATACCTGTCCTGGCTTGAGGATGGTACTGGGGAAGTATGGGCGGTTGGGGCTGTCGGGGAAGTGCTGTGCCTCGAAGCATACGGCACTACGCTTGGGGAATGTAGCTCCGTGCTGACCGGGTATGCCTGCCAACCAGTTTGCACTGTAGAACTGAATGCCTGGCTCGGTGGTCCATGTCTCCATGGTGCGTCCGCTCACGGGGTCCTTCATCCAGCATGCGAGGCTCAGTTCCTCGGGCTCCTTCTTGTTGAGCACATAGCAGTGGTCGTAGCCGGCGCCGTTCTTGAGTTGCTCGTCGTCCGCCTCGATGTCCTGTCCGATGGGCTTTGCCTTGCGGAAGTCGAATGGTGTGCCCTCTACCTTGCGGATTTCGCCGGTAGGAATGCTTGTCTCGTCGATGGGGATATAAAAGTCAGCGTTGATAATCAACTCGCAATCCATCTGGCTTGCTGTGGGATTGTCGATACCTGTGAGAGAAAAGAATCCATGGTTTGTCATGTTGACGATGGTCTTCTTATTGGTGGTGCCGCGGTAGTCGATCACGAGCTCATTGTCGTTGGTGAGGCTGTACTTTACTGTCATCTGGAGCTCGCCGGGGAAACCTTCCTCGTAGTATGCGAAGGTGTAACGGAGTACGAGTTCCTTGTCGTTGAGCTGCTCTGCATCCCATACACGTGCGTGGCAACCAGTGGGGCCACCGTGCAGGTGGTTGGGACCATTGTTGACTGCCAGATTGTATTCCTTACCGTTCATTGTGAACTTACCCTTGCAGATGCGGTTGCCATAGCGGCCGATGAGGGTAGAGAGGAATGGCTCGGGAGAGTTGATGACGTCCTGGATGTTATCGTGACCCTGGATGACGTTGGCATACTTGCCATTTCGGTCGGGTACCATAATTGACACAAGTGCACCGCCATAGTTGGTGATGTCTACCTGTATGCCGTTCTCATTGGTAAGTGTGTACAAGTCAGTCTTTTTGCCCTGTACTTCGGCCTGAAAGTCTTCGCGCTTCAAGCCTGAGATGTTTTGAGTTTCCATCGCTTTAATGATTTAAAGTTCCTATTTGTTTTGCAAACTTAAAGAAAACTTTTCATTCTTGCAAGCGATTTTATTGAAAAAATAATGTGTGTTGGAATTTCGTTAATAAACACTAACGGACAAGAATCGCTGATGGATTGGGGGCCTTGCTGATTCTTGTCCGTTGTTGTTAATTGGTATTCAATGCCGTCAGGAGGTCGGCTACTACAAAACTGCTTCCTCCTACGAAAATAAAGTCTTCGGGCGAGGCATCGTCTGTGGCTGCCTTGTAGGCGTCGTGTACGCTGCCGTAAGCTTTGCCGTGTAGTCCGATTTCATGACCCAGGGCGCAGATTTCGTCGGCGGGTAGGGCGCGCTTGACGGATGCTTGACAGAAGTAATATTCTGCGTTGGTGGGCAGCAGTGAGAGGCTACCCTTGACGTCCTTGTCGCTGACCATGCCTATGACCATGCGCTGTGTCTTGCATGACTGTGTCTTGAGTTGCTGGGCGATGTGTTTCAAACCGGCAGGATTGTGTCCTGTGTCGCATACGATGCGAGGATTGGTGGCCAGTGTCTGCCATCGCCCCTGCAGTCCTGTGAGTTGGCATACCTGTCTGAATCCCTGTGTGACAGCCTCTGGCGAGATGTCAAACTGGGTCTCGAGAATCGGCAAGGCACAGAGGATGGTTCGGGTGTTCTGGTACTGGCAGTTGCCCGACAGTTCTGTTGTGATGTCGCCGTATGCCTTTGTGTGGAAGGTGTGAGCCCCGCCGTTGGTGCGGGTGTGATCCATTTCTGTTTCGTCGGCAAATACGATGGGGGCATTGGCTTTCAACGCTTTGTCACTGAATACGCTTCTCACCACTCCGTTATCGCAGGTTTCGCCTATCACCACAGGTGTGTGGGGCTTGATGATGCCCGCCTTCTCGCTGGCTATGCGTGGCAGTGTGTCGCCCAGGAACTGTGTGTGGTCAAAACTAATGTTGGTGATGACGCTCAACGCGGGACTGATGATATTGGTGCAGTCGAGACGTCCGCCCAATCCCACCTCGATGACGGCCACGTCGACGCCTTGCTCCTCGAAGTACTTGAAGGCAAGCGCTGTGGTCAGTTCGAAGAACGAGGGGTAGAGCGGTTCGAAAAAGGCACGCTCCTGCTCGACGAAATCGATGACACGCTGTTTGGGTATCATCTCCCCGTTGACGCGAATGCGCTCACGGAAGTCAATGAGGTGTGGGCTGGTGTAGAGTCCCACTTTGTAGCCCGCGCTTTGCAGTATGGCGGCTATGGTATGGCTGCATGAGCCCTTGCCGTTGGTGCCGGCGATGTGGATGGTTTTGTAGTTGCGGTGCGGGTGACCGAAGTGCTCGTCGAGCGCCAGGGTATTGCTCAGTCCCTCCTTGTAGGCACCCTGTCCGATGTTCTGGAACAGGGGTGCTACATTGTAGAGGTATTGAATGGTCTGCTGATAGGTCATCTTAGTTTGAGTAATTATTCAAACATGCTGCGGAAACGTCTGAAGATCTTTTCCTTAATGCTGCTATTTGGAGAAAAGCTTTCACTGCCCTTCATCTTCTCGATAGCTTTCTTGTCGTCCTTGCTGAGTGTTTCGGGAATGTAGATGCTGATGTGGACAATGAGGTCGCCTATGCCTATGCCATAGCCCTGTAGTGCGGGCAGTCCTTTGCCGCGCAGTCGCATCACCTTGCCGGGCTGTGTGCCGGCCTCGATCTTGACCTTGGCGCTGCCGTCGAGTGTGGGTATCTCCACGGTGCCTCCGAGTGCTGCGGTGGGGAAGTCGAGCAGGAGGTTGTAGATGAGGTTGTTGTCCTCGCGCAGGAAGGTATTATTCTTCTCCACTTCGATGAATACCTGGATGTCGCCGGGTACTCCCTTCATGGGTGCTGCATTTCCCTTGCCTTGCACGGTGAGTACCATGCCGTCGGCCACACCTGCGGGTATGTTGACCTCGATGACCTCCTCGCCTGGGGTGATGCCGGTGCCCTTGCAATGCTTACACTTGTTCTTGATGATAGTGCCCTCGCCGTGGCAGTCGGGACATTCCACCTGCGTCTGCATCTGTCCGAAGAAACTCTGCACGTTGCGCACGGTGTAGCCTCGTCCGCCACATGTCGAGCAGGTCTGTGTCTGTCCGTCTTCCGAGCCTGATCCGTTGCAATGGTTGCAGACTACCTGCTTCTTGACCTTAAACTTCTTGGTTGCTCCGGTAGCTACCTCGTTGAGGGTCATGCGCACCTTGAGTCTGAGATCGCTGCCCTTGTACTGGCGTCGGCCTCCGCCACGGCTGCCTCCGCCACCGAATCCTCCGAAATCGAATCCAGCGCCGAATACGGAGTTGAGGATGTCGTTGATGTCCATGCCGCCGAAACCGCCGCCGCCGAATCCACCGGCTCCGGCACCCATACCGGCATGTCCGAACTGGTCGTAGCGTGCCTTCTTGTCGGCGTCGCTCAGCACGCTGTATGCCTTGGTGGCCTCCTTGAATTTCTCCTCGGCCTCCTTCTTCTCAGCGTCGCTCTTTCCGTACTGGCGGTCTGGGTGGTACTTGAAGGCCAGTTTCTTGTAGGCCTTCTTTATTTCGTCTGCGCTTGCTCCTTTCTGCAGGCCAAGCACTTCATAGTAATCTCGCTTATCCATAGATGTGTTGTGATTGACGGTTTACACTCCTACTACTACCTGTGCGAATCGGAGCACCTTCTCGTTGTAGAGGTAGCCCTTCTTGGTGCAGTCGATGACTTTGCCCTTGAGTGCATCTTCGGGTGCAGGTATCTGTGCGATGGCCTCATGGAAGTCGGTGTTGAAGTCTGCGTCGGCAGTCTCCATGGGCACTACGCCCTGACCCTTGAGGGTGGAGAGGAACTTCTGCAGGATGAGGTCTACGCCTTCCTTTATGGCAGCCACGTCCTCGGCCTTGTCCATGTTCTGGAGTGCGCGCTCCATGTCGTCCACTACGGGCAGTATGGCCTCGAGCACCTTGGTGCCTCCATTGAGGATGAGGTCAGCCTTCTCCTGGATGACTCGCTTGCGGTAGTTGTCAAACTCGGCCTGTCGGTAGAGGGCACGTGTCTTGAGCTCCTCGATCTCAGCCAGAGCATCGGCGAGGCGCTCTTCAGTGGTCTTCTCCTCCGCGGGCTGTGTCTCGGTGGTGGTTTCTGCGTTGGTCTCTACGTTGTCCTGCTGGGCATCAGCCGTGAGGATTTCTTCTTCTGTGTTCTTATCCTTAGTCATAATCGTTGTATTTATTTATCTATGTATGGGAGCAAAGGCGTTGCCAATCTGTCATTCTATCAGCATTTGTGCCATAAAGTCCGCATAATAAAAGTGTATCGGTCATTATGGCCGATACACTCTGTTGGGGTGATATGTCGTCTGTGTGGCTTACTCGTACATCTTAGCCTTGAGTTCCTTGATGGCCTCGCTGCTGATATACTCGTCGTACTCCATCATCTTGTCGATGGTGCCCTTAGGTGTGAGCTCTATGATGCGGTTTGCCACGGTGTTGATGAACTCGTGGTCGTGGCTGCTGAAGAGCACGTTACCCTTGTAGAGCTTGAGGTTGTTGTTGAATGCCTGGATACTCTCGAGGTCGAGGTGGTTAGTGGGGGTGTCGAGTACAAGGCAGTTGGCGTTCTTGAGCTGCATACGTGCTATCATGCATCGCATCTTCTCGCCACCCGAGAGCACGTTCACCTTCTTGAGTACCTCCTCGCCGCTGAAGAGCATGCGGCCCAGGAATCCCTTGAAGTATACCTCGTTGCCCTCACCAAACTGTCCGAGCCAGTCTACCAGGTTCATCTCGCTCTGGAAGAATTCTGTGTTGTCTACAGGCAGGTAGGCGGTGGTGATGGTTACGCCCCAGTTGAATGTACCGGCTTGTGCCTCGCGGTTGCCCTGTATGATTTCGAAAAGGGCAGTCATCGCGCGGGGGTCATGACTGAGAAATACCACCTTGTCGCCCTTCTCTACGTTGAAGCTGACATTGTCGAAGAGCACTGTGCCGTCGTCGGCCACAGCCTTGAGTCCCTCGACTTCAAGGATCTGGTTGCCTGGCTCGCGCTCCATCTGGAAGATGATACCGGGATACTTGCGGGTGCTGGGTCGGATCTCCTCGACGTTGAGTTTCTCGAGCATCTTCTTGCGGCTGGTGGTCTGCTTACTCTTGGCCACGTTGGCGCTGAATCGGCGGATAAACTCCTCGAGCTCCTTACGCTTCTCCTCAGCCTTAGCCTTTTGGTTCTGAGCCTGGCGCAGAGCGAGCTGTGAGCTCTCGTACCAGAATGAGTAGTTACCGGCAAACATGGTCACCTTGCCAAAGTCGATGTCGACGGTGTGTGTACATACAGCATCCAGGAAGTGACGGTCGTGGCTTACCACGAGCACTGTCTGCTCAAATTCGCTGAGGTACTGCTCGAGCCACTGTACGGTCTCGAGGTCGAGGTCGTTGGTGGGCTCATCGAGGAGGAGGTTGTCGGGGTTGCCGAAGAGTGCCTTGGCGAGCATGACGCGCACCTTCTCCTTACCTGAGAGTTCGCCCATGAGCTGGTTGTGCTTAGCCTCCTTGATGCCCAGTCCGCTGAGCAGGGTGGCAGCATCGCTCTCAGCGGTGTATCCTCCCATCTCGGCAAATTTGTCTTCGAGTTCTGCCACTCGGATGCCATCCTCGTCGGTGAATTCCTCCTTGGTATAGAGTGCCTCGCGCTCCTTCATGACCTCCCACATGGTGGTGTGGCCCATGAGTACGGTGTTGAGCACTGTCTCCTGGTCATACTGGAAGTGGTCCTGCGAGAGCACGCTGAGGCGCTCGCCGGGTCCCATCTCGATGGTACCCTTGGTGGCATCGAGCTCTCCGCTGATGGCCTTGAGCAGGGTAGACTTACCTGCGCCGTTTGCACCGATCACACCATAGATATTGCCGGGTGTGAACTTGATGTTTACATCCTTGTAAAGTACGCGTTTGCCAAACTGAATGGCAAGGTTTGATACTGTAATCATTGCTTGTTGTTAATGGGGCATGTGTGTGCGGACCATGGTGTCCATCGTGCCCGTTATTATTGCTTTTATAGTTATTTCATGTTGTCTGCCACAAACTGCAGTGGCAGCAGAGTCTTGATGGTGTCGACCACGTGGACACCCTCGGTGCCATAGAGTAAGATGCGTATGGGCTGCTTGTAGCGATCCTCCACCTCGAGGATGACCTGTCGGCAGGCTCCGCATGGTGGGATGGGTTGTGTGAGAAACTCGTTTTGTGCATTGCGTGCTGCGATGGCCAGCGCCACGACCGGCTGGTCTGGATGGTTGGCGTTGGCTGCAAAGAGGCATGTACGCTCTGCACAGAGAGCCAGGGGGTATGAGGCATTTTCCTGATTGCTGCCGCGGCATACGGTGCCGTTGGCAAGGCGTGCAGCAGCGCCCACCTTAAATAGGCTGTAGGGGGCATAGCTGGTGGCTGTGGCCTCCATGGCAGCCTCTACCAATTGGCGGTCTGCCTCGGGCAGTTCGCTCATGGTATACACGCTTACTTTGCTGACTATCTCGTACGTCTTCATCACATAAATGTCGATTAAACTGCACAAAAATACGATTTCTATTCCACATTATCAAATTTTTGTCTATTTTTGTGCACCAAATCATCAATATCTTGACCTATGTTACGCCGAATATTCCCCCTCCTTGTGTTTTTGCTCACTTCTGTGTCCGTCTGTGGTCAACGCACCAACTCGGCCTATTGGGACTATATCGAGCGCTACAAGGGTATGGCTATCGAGCAGATGCAGCGCTATCGTATACCTGCCTCCATTACGCTGGCCCAGGGACTGCTCGAGAGTGCTGCGGGTCATAGCACCCTGGCCACCAAGGCCAATAATCACTTTGGCATCAAGTGCCACAAGGATTGGAAGGGGCCGTACGTCCTGCGCGACGACGATGCACCCAATGAGCGTTTCCGCAAGTACGAGTCGGCGGCTCAGAGTTTCGAGGACCACTCCCAGTTTCTGCTTCGTCAGCGCTATGCTTCGCTCTTTACGCTCTCCATCACCGACTACAAGGGGTGGGCCCATGGGCTGAAGCGCTGCGGCTATGCTACCAGTCCCACCTATGCGCAGCAGCTCATCACCATCATCGAGAACTATCAGTTGTACCAATATGACAACGGCCGCCTCATCGTTGATACCCCCCGCCAGCCCGTCAGTGGCGGTCAGTCGCCGTCAGCCGGTCGTACCCCCGTGGCCGATCAGTCGTCGTTCTTCGCCACCCATCCCATAGGCAAGAACAACGGGTCGTACTACATTATAGCCCGTCAGGGTGACACCATGGAGGAGATTGCCCGTGGTTGTGAGGTGCGCAAGCGCAAGTTGCGCAAATATAACGAGTTGCCCCGCCGCTACAAGCCCCAGGCTGGCGACATCATCTATCTCGACAGCAAGAGCAAGCGAGCGGCCAAGCAGTATAAGGGCCACTATCATACGCTGAGCCGCGGTGAGTCGCTCTACAGCATCTCGCAGCGCTACGGCATGAAGCTCAAGAGCCTCTACAAACTCAATGGTCTGACTCCCGACTATACGCCACAGGTAGGCGATAAGATCCGCATACGTTAATATTGACACCATAGGGCGTCCCGAACACACTGTCGGGGCGCCCTATGGTGTTATGGGAGACCTCCTCTGAAGGTCCTTTGAAACTCCTATGAGGGTCCTATGACTGACCATTTGTCTTTTTGTAGGATAAATGCGGTTGGGATAGGGGAAAAAACTGAACAAATCATGAAGTGTGGAAAACCTTGGCAGCAGAAATAGAGTGCGCTGTACTAAGGCCAGATGGAGGAATTGCTTATCTCTGCCAAGATTCTATGGGGCTATTTGCCCTCGTATGTATACAAGAGGTGTGCCTCACCGGTGGGTGGGCACACCTCAGTATGTGTCGGGGTATCAATGCTTGTCCAGCAGTTCCTTTTTGTCGCGGTAGAGCGTGTAGAGCAGGCGTCCGTTCTTCTCCGACTGTTCGGTGGTGAAGGCGTTGTTCCACAACCTCATGCCTCCCACGCTGAGACTCTTGAATGCTGCGGGATACCATCCCACCTTGAGTCCGAGGGTCCACGCGCGGGCACACAGTTCGTAGTCGTCAAACTGGAATGGGGCAAAGCGGTAGTCGATATGGTGGAGGTGCTGGGTGAAGAGTTCCTTGTTAATCCACATCGGTGCGCGGTTGACGGCTGTGACGAAGCAGAAGTCTCCCTTCTCCTGATGCTCTCCTCCGTGGGCCCACTGGCGGTCGTCCTCAAATGCTATGCCGAGCCCGTCCTTGCCTCCGAGGATTGCCATATCCGGGTGTGCCTCAAAGAGTTCCACTGCGCGGTGCATCCACTGGATAGAGTCGAAGTCGTCGTCATCCTGCAGCAGAGCGATGTATCGTCCGCTGGCCATGCGTATGGTCTTGTCGTAGGTGATGTTCTCGTAGAGGTCGTTGGCTCGCACGAGGTATTCGTTGGCCCCCGTAAGTGCCTCTGCCAGGTCGTGGGTGTGGTTGAGGTCAGAGCCGTCGTCGATGACGATAATCTCCACGCCTGGGTACTGGCGGAGTTTGGGTAGCACATGCTTGACCTGCACGCTCTTGTTGTGGCTCTGTATGATGACGCTCACGGTGGCCTCTTTGATGTGCCCCTTGGCTGCCCATGCAGCGTAGCACTTCTTGTTGGCGGTCACTCCCGAGCGTTTCTGCAGGCTAAGCTTGAGTTTGTTGAGAAGTAGCGACAGGCCCATATCAGTTCTTGAAATAGTAGATGAAGGTGGCCACGCCCTCTACAGCCTTCTTGCCTGTCTCCTGTATCTCTACAGTAAACTTGATGCTTGTCTTAATGGCGCCGCGCAGGTTGGCTATCTCCTCGAGTTTGGTGACAAGGCGTACGCTCTGTCCGCTGAGTACGGGCTGTGAGAATTTCATCTTGTCCATGCCGTAGTTCATCTGGCGCTCCAGGTTGTGTACCTCAACGATCTCGTTCCACATCACGGGGATGAGGCTAACGGTGAGGTAGCCGTGAGCGATGGTCTGGCCGAAGGGGCTCTCCTTGGCTGCCTTCTCGGTGTCGACATGAATCCACTGGTGGTCGAGAGTGGCATCTGCAAACATGTTGATGCGCTCCTGGTCGATCTTGATCCACTCACTCTTGCCTATCTCCTTGCCGAGGTACTGCTGGAAGTCCTCGTATGACTCGATAATTACTTTTGGCATGATTTTGAAATGTTTTAGTTGTGTTATTTGTTCTTTTGCGCCGCAAAGGTAGACTTTTTTGGTGAGATATGGGCGCGTTTACCGCTTTTTTATATATCTTTGCGTATAAATCAATCAATATTGCCGATATGAAACCAGTCTTTATCGCCGGTCCCTGTGTCATCGAGTCGCAGGAGGTACTCGACGAGGTAGCACGTGAATTGGTGCGCCTGCGTCAGGAGTTGGACATCGACGTTATCTTCAAGGCCTCGTTTGATAAGGCCAACCGTACCAGCATACATTCCTTCCGTGGCCCCGGTTTGGAGAAGGGTCTCCAGATGCTTGCCGACATCAAGGTGCGCTATGAGTTACCCCTGCTCACTGACATCCACGAGAGCTATCAGGCCCAGGCGGCCGGTCAGGTGGTCGATGTGTTGCAGATACCAGCCTTCCTGTGTCGCCAGACCGACCTCTTGGTGGAGGCCTCGCGCACGGGATGTGTGGTAAATATCAAGAAGGCTCAGTTCCTGAGCGGCCTCGATATGCAGTTTCCTGTAGAGAAATGCCGCGAGAGTGGAGCCACCGATGTATGGCTCACCGAGCGCGGCAATATGTATGGCTACAACAATCTGGCCGTAGACTTCCGCAACATTAGCGATATGAAGCAGTGGACTCCACGCGTCATAATGGACTGTACACACAGCGTGCAGCGCCCCGGTGCGGCGGGTGGTAAGACAGGCGGCAACCGTGAGTTTGTGCCTGCCATGGCCCTTGCAGCCAAGGCCTTTGGTGCCACGGGTTACTTCTTTGAGATACACCCCGACCCAGAGAAGGCACTCAGCGACGGCCCCAATATGCTCTATCTGAAGGACTTCGAGGGTGTGGTTCGTTCGCTCATCTAACCACATACCCCCCTCTCTCTACCATCGACTACTATTAACTATGAACGTAAGACACATAGCAGAGAAATGCCTCCGCGACGAGGCACAGGCCATTATGAGCCTGATACCCGCTCTCGACGACAATTTCGACCGCGCTGTGGAACTGATGTTGGCCTGCAAGAACAAGGTCATCATCACCGGCGTGGGCAAGAGTGGCCACATCGGCGCCAAGATAGCTGCCACACTGAGCAGCACGGGCACGCCCTCCTTTTTTACCAATCCCCTGGATGTCTATCACGGCGACCTCGGCGTGATGACAGCCGACGACGTGGTGATAGCCATCTCCAACAGTGGACAGACCGACGAGTTGCTTCGCTTCGTGCCCTTCCTCATTGAACGCGGCATTCCCCTTGTGGCCATGACCGGCAATCCAGAGAGTCTGCTGGCCAAGCATGCCACCTGTCATCTCAATGTGGCCGTACCCCAGGAAGCCTGTCCGCTTAATCTTGCCCCCACGAGCAGCACCACCGCCACTCTGGCCATGGGCGATGCCTTGGCGTGTGCGCTGATGGAGAGCCGCCACTTCCAAGCCCGCGACTTCGCCTTGTTTCATCCCGGTGGGTCATTGGGCCGCCGTCTGCTGACCACAGCCCAGGACGTGATGCGTCGTGATGACCTTCCCGTTATCCCCGAGGATATGCCTCTGGGCGAGGCCATCATACATGCCAGTGCAGGCCATCTTGGACTCTGTGTGGTGGAGCGCGAGGGACGTATCGTGGGCCTCATCACCGATGGCGACATACGTCGTGCCATGCAGAGTCTGCAGGCTGACTTCTTTAGTGTGCCCGTCAGCCAGGTCATGACCCACAGCCCCAAGTGTGTTGCCCCTACGGCCAAGATTAAGCATATCCAGGACATACTGCATTCCAACAAGATACATGCCGTGCTGGTGACCGACGATAACGGGCATCTGCTGGGTATTGTCGACAACTTCAGTTGTATTATATGATGAGGCCCGTACGTTTGTTATTCGGCCTTATCCTGTGCTTGTGCTCACTTACGGCTCACGGCCAGAGGCAAGACAGCGTCATGGCGCAGGCATTGCGTGATATTGGGGGGATACCCTTCTATGAAGATGCCAGTGTTGTGTTCTTCGATAATGGCCGCGACAAGTATGAGGATCTCTTTGCTGCCGTCCGTCATGCCGAGCGCTTTGTGCATTTGGAATACTTCAAGTTCTACAATGACGGCATCGGAGGCGAACTCATTCATCTGCTACATACCAAGGTCCAAGAGGGCGTTGAGGTGCGTGTTCTCATAGATGGCCTGGGCAATAGCAACCGTCGCTATCGCTTCGACCGCGCCCAACTCGACAGCATACGCCAGCTCGGCATACAGATGGAGGTATTTCAGACCATTCACTTCCCTTGGTTGCCACATTACATGCACCGCGACCATCGCAAGATAGCCGTCATTGATGGGCGAGTGGCCTATCTGGGCGGCATGAATGTGGCCGACTACTACATCGTGGGTAAGCCCACCATAGGCGATTGGCGCGATATGCACATGCGCCTCGAGGGGTCTGTCGTGGACGGTCTGCAGGCTATCTTCAGCTACATGTGGTACCGCCAGACGGGTGTGCGCCTGGATCCTCAGCGCTACCAGGCTGTGCCAGGCGACTTTCCGCGTCAGCACCTGCGCCCCGATGTGACACCCAGTGCAGGCCGCAAGCGTGTGGCGCTGGTCAACCGTGCCCCCGGCCGCCGCAGTCATCAGGTGCGCCAGTCTATCTGCGTGGCCGTAGAGACGGCTCGCGACAGCATCTGCATCGTCAATCCGTATCCTACCAATGTGCCCCGCTTGCGCAAGGCGCTGATACGTGCCCTCAAGCGTGGTGTGAAGGTCAAGATACTCGTGTCGAGCAACAGCGACTCGCGCATTACACCCGATGTGGTCGGCGTGCAACTCAAGAGACTGCTCAACCATGGTGCCGAACTCTATTATTGTCACGATGCCTTCCACCACGACAAGTATATGACCATCGACGGCCAGTATTGCACCATCGGCACAGTCAACCTTGATGCACGTTCCCTGCGCTTTGATCATGAGACCAATGTCTTCATTTTCGACCCTCATGCCACAGCACAGCTCAATGCCAGTATGCATGACGAACTGCGCCGCTGTACGCTCGTTACCACCCCGGAGCAGTGGCGCCGACAGTACAACCTGTGGCATCGTGTGGTGGGACGTGTGTGTAGCGCCGTCTACCTCCTCTTCTGATTATTTCATTGCAAGACGATACAAAGCAAATCCCCGCATACCAAGTGTACGGTATGCGGGGATTTTGCTATATGTCCGAGTTGGTGTGGAAGCTTACAAGTCCATCCTCTGCTTGATACATCCGCGCATCAGCATGATGTCTGCCATGTTAAGGCCTTTGCGTTGGAGCAGTGGTATGTCGGCGTCGAAGGCCTCGATGCATTCCTCACCGTGCTTGAGTTTATGGCTATAGCGCGTAAGGGCCTCTGTGTAGTGCTTGAGGGCCTTGCTGTTCTGGTACTGCAGCAGATGTATATGGCCCATATTGAGGTAGTCCTCCCACTTGGCAGATGGCGAAGCGATGAGGTATGCGTAGTATTTAGCCGCCTTCTTGAAGTCGCTCTGCATCATGGCACACCAGGCAATGGCACGGTAGGAGGGCAGTTCGCGCTGTCCGTTGAGTTCCATCTTGTGGAATCTCTGTGCGGCCTCCTTCCATTGCTCGAGATTGATGAGACAGAGTCCGGTAGCCGTCAGTATGGCTGCATCGTCGGGCATGGCCTGCTCCAGTTGGAGCAGTACCTTGAGCTGCTTGTCATATAATCCGGCCTTGCCATAGGCGCGCTGGAGCCTGTCGGCTGTTTCTTTGTTGTCGGGCTCCAGTTGCAGTGACTTGCGGTAGCTGGTGATGGCCTCGTCCGTCATGCCCATCATCTCCTGGTTGTGAGCCAGGTGCTCGTATGTTGCTGCTGTGGCGCCAAAGTGGTCGATGTCCGTCTGCCAGTAGTAGATGGCATCCTCGAAGCGCCCCAGGCTGCCACACATCTCGGCCAGTGTGCAGAGGTAGGCCTCGGTGTGGGTGAGTGTATCACGTAGGAAGGGTACAGAGATGAGCAACTGTGCATCATCCGTGAAGGGATCGATGTCGTTGATCGAGGTAAACGATGAGCGCTTGAAGAATCGGTAGAGCGACTGTATGTAGTTGCGCATGGCATCGTCTTCACTGGGTTTCATACGCTCCATCTGTATGACGAAGTTTTCCAGTGTTTCTTCGGGAATGCTCTCCTCGAGTTCTTCGGCACGCTTCACCATGCGTTTGCCCATTTCGCTCTGCACCTTGAGGCTCAGCGCATACTTGTCGGTGTCGCAGAGGGAGGTATTGCCGGTGATGCTGAGATGGAATCCGATGAGTTCCTCACTGTCGATGCCACTGAGCCCTTTGATTTCGCTTCGCTCTGGGGTGAAGGGTAACAGCCAGTGTGAGGTGGTGTCGAAGAAAGGATGCTTGTAGAGTTCCTGCATGGCGCCCTGATTGATGTCGATGCCTGTGGAGAAGATGTCGAAGAGTCGTCGCATCTTCTTGTCGAGTTCCTTCTTCAGTTTTTTCTCCTCCGGTGAGAGGTTTGCACTGTTGCTGAGGAAGTCCTCAAAGTCGCTGGCGTTGTTGTCGTTGAATCCAAATTTATCTTTGTTGGCATCGAGCAGTTTGGTCAGTTGAGGTATGATTTCCTCCTTGAGTTCGCGGCATGCATCGCCCGAGGCTGCCACAAGAATCATGTTGGCCTGGAAGTAGGTGGCATACTTGCAGTATTGCTTGTGGATGAAGAGGTCGGTGATTAGTTTTATGGCCTCGGGGTAGAAGGGCATGATGTTCTTGTGTATACAACAACAACAAAGTATGCCGACCATTGCGCGCATGCGCAAGCCGGTGTCTTGGCTGTGGGCCAGTTGGATGAGGCTCTTCAGTCTGTCTGTATGGAAGTATTCGAGCAGGGAGAGCGTGACGGCCGAGATGAGATATTCCTGGACGCTGACGGGATATTCTGCTATGCCCATCCCTCCCCCGTTGCAATAGGGCTTCTCTTTCCAAATGAGATGAAAGAGCCTGTCCAGAGCTTCTTCTCTCTGGGATTCATCAGACGCCTTGTATCCCTTCTGTTCTTGGATGGATTCCTTGCCATAGGTGTCGCATTCTGTCTGTATGCGCATGTACCATGATTCGGATCCTATTTCTTCGTATAGCTCTCGTGCCAGGGTGTGGTAGTCTTCTGCCACCTGGTTGGCGTCTTTGTCTTTGGCGAAGCGTTTGGTCAGTTGAGTATAGCGATCGTCCAGATTTAAGACACTTTCGAGTGTTGCATATTCTCCATGGTTCTGAGATTGCATTGCCCTGAGGCGAGCTATTGCTTCTGGTATCTCGTATCGCTTCAGGGCGTCGAGTGCATCATGTAGGTCATTGGTGAAATCTTTGACGTTGATCATTGTTGGATGCGTGGTTTGTGAGTCTTCTGTCCTCGTGCGCTAAGCCATGTTATGGTTTTGGCCAAGGTGGTTTCGTCTATGTTCTGTAGGGAGGGTGTACTGACGGGTAGGGCCAGCGGTACGTACTTCGGGTCTATGTGGTAGTCGGTCTCAAGGATGGTGCGCAGCATGGCTGTGTCGGGCTGAGCGTTGAGCTGTCTGCTGGCTTCATTGTATACTTGGCGTAGCAATTTGATCTGCTCGAGGCGCTCGGGTTGACTCATGAGAGACAGTTTCATGCTCAGGGCTGCATACATGCCCTTGCTATTGTCCTGCCACAGGGACCTGTGCTTGCGGCCCAGTGCGATGCGTGCGTAGGGTTGGGGTAGGAGGGCGAACTCGTACTGACCGGCCATCATCATGCGTAGGCGTAGCTCGAGGTCGTTGATCTGTGGGCGGTATATCTCGGCCTTGTCGATGCGTGCAGTGTCGCACAGGGCGTCACACCAGTATTCGCTTGTAGAATGTCGGTCGATAGCCACCACGCATTGCTTGAGTTGTCCTATCTGACTGATGCGCTTCTTGCGGTTGACGGCGAGTGTGTGCTTGTTTGGCAGTGAGGCAATGAGCATCATCTCGTCAGCCTTGGGGTTGGCCAGGGCGGCGCGTGCCACATCCTGGTAGGCCACATGTATGCGGGGAGTAGCCGCTGCGGTGTCGCAGTCCATCAGACTCATGTAGCTCTCTATGCGTAGGTCGAGGCCCAGCGAATCGGCCAGTCCGGTGCGGTGTGCGTAGTAGATGGGCAGGCAGTCCTCGTTGGCCACCAGTGCTATGTGGAGCGCCATGGAGTCGGCCCTTGCCATAGAGTCGAGTTGTTGTTGTGTGGGCCCTGTCTCTTCGTGCTTGCAGCCGGTGGCTATGAGGGAGGCGAGGAGCAGGATGTAGGATAGTAGGTTGCGCATGTGTCGATGTCTGTTTGCCGACGCTGTGTCTTGCTGCATGTTGCCCGGCCGATGTCCGTGTCGGCGGGGAGGAAGCGTCTGTCAGTGTGTGGAAATCATAAGAAAGCGGGAGACGCGGCCTTTGCCTGTCTCCCGCTGTTTATTTGTTGTAGTTGTTATGCTAATGCGGTTGTGATTAACCCTTGATAGCTGCTACGCCAGGGAGTACCTTACCCTCGATAGCCTCGAGCAGTGCACCACCACCGGTAGAGATGTAAGATACCTTGTCGGTCAGACCGAACTTGGTGCAGCATGCTACTGAGTCGCCACCACCGATGAGTGAGAATGCGCCCTCAGCAGTAGCCTTGGCAATAGCGTCGCCAATGGCCTTTGAACCTGCGGTGAAGTCGTCGCACTCGAAGCAGCCGGCAGGACCGTTCCAGAGGATGGTCTTAGCGCCCTCGATAGCCTTAGCAAACTTCTCGCGGCTCAGTGGTCCGGCATCCAGACCCTCGAACTCTGCGGGGATTGCGTTTGAGGGGAAGGTCTCTATCTTAGCACCCTCCTTTACACAGAAATTGCCGAAGTCGTAACCGGTGCAGCATACAGAGTCAACGCCGAGTACGAGCTCTACGCCGTTCTCCTTAGCCATTTTCTCTACGTTGAGGGCTACGTCGATCTTGTCGAGCTCAACGATAGACTGGCCAATCTCGCCGCCGTGAGCCTTAGCGAAGGTGTAGGTCATACCGCCGCAGAGGATGAGCTTGTCTACCTTGCCCAAGAGGTTCTCGATGATACCAATCTTAGATGATACCTTAGAGCCACCCATGATAGCTACGAAGGGGCGCTTGATGTTTGAGAGTACGTTGTCGACAGCCTGTACCTCCTTCTCCATGAGGAAGCCGAGCATCTTGTTGTCTGCATCGAAGTAGTCAGCGATTACAGCGGTAGAAGCGTGCTTGCGGTGAGCGGTACCGAATGCGTCCATTACGTAGCAGTCAGCATAGCTGGCCAGTGTCTTAGCGAACTCCTTCTGGCTCTCCTTCATGGCCTTCTTTGCCTCGTCAAACTCGGGGGTGCCCTTCTCTACGCCTACGGGCTTGCCCTCCTCCTCGGGATAGTAGCGGAGGTTCTCGAGCAGCAATACCTCGCCCATTTTGAGTTCAGCGGCAGCCTCCTGAGCCTTAGCGCAGTCGGGAGCGAACTTAACCTCAGCAACGCCGAGAGCCTTGGCTACCTCGTCCTTGATCTGGCCGAGTGAGAGCTCGGGCTTAACCTTGCCCTTGGGCTTACCCATGTGGCTCATGATGATGAGTGCACCACCGCCCTCGAGGATGTGCTTCAGAGTGGGAAGCGCACCACGGATACGGGTGTCGTCGGTGATTTTACCATCCTGCAGGGGGACATTGAAGTCAACACGCACAATTGCCTTCTTACCGGCAAAGTTGTAATCGTTAATAGTCATTTTCCTTAATTATTTAAGATTAATAGTTGTTTCTGCTTATCGAGGGGCAAAATTACATTATAAAATATAAATAAGCAAACAAAATTTGCATTTTTTTCTTTCATGTGTGTTTTTCCATTCTATTTTGTCTGTGTGGCGGAAATGTCGTACTTTTGCCGAAAATATAATAAATAATGAGATTCAAACTGCCATACTTACGACACCTAACTATGTTGCTTGTGTGCCTTATCTGGCATGCTTACGGTGTGCAAGCGCAAGAGAATGAACCCCTTGTGACGGATGCGCCGGAGATCAGTCTGCTGACCTGTTCGCCCGGTACGGAGATATACGAGATATATGGTCACTCTGCGCTCAGGGTGAAGCACAGCGCTAAGGGTTACGACTACGTCTTTAATTATGGTGTATTCTCATTCAATCAGCCCAACTTTGCTCTCAACTTCGTGCTCGGCAAGTGTGACTACATGTGCGAGTTTTTCCCCTACGAGTACTTTGAGGAGGAATACCGTCTGCGCGGTTCGTCAATTACAGAGCAGAGACTTAATCTTACCCCCGATGAGGCCAACCGCCTGTTTGCGAATCTCGTGAACAACTGTCGCCCGGAGAACAGAGTGTATCGCTACAATTTTATCCTTTGTAATTGCACCACCCGTGTGCTCGATATGATAGAGGGTGCCATCGATGGAGAGATTGAGCATGCCCCTGCGGCTAGGGAGGAGACCTATCGCGAGATACTCCATCACTATACCAAGGGGTATGACTGGTATGAGGCTGGCAACGACTTGTTGCTGGGTTGCAGTATGGATACCATCGTGACGCAGCGTGCCACACTCTTTGCCCCCGAGCGTATGATGCTGTATGCAGATTCCGCTTTTGTCGTTTCGCCCAATGGCAAGCGTCGTGCCCTCGTGAGTCAGAGCAGGGTGATACTGCCCAAGGGTGAGCAGAAGTATGAGGCGCCTTTCCCTCTCTCGCCCTATATGACTATGACTGTCTTTGTGGGCCTCTTGCTTGTTGTAGCATGCATCGAATGGCGCACCGGCAGAATGCTTTGGGGTACGGACGTGGTGCTGATGACCATTCAGGGTGTGGCGGGTCTGCTCGTGGCCTTTGTGTTCTTCTTCTCGCAGCATCCTGGCGTCAATTCCAATTGGCAGATTTGGGTGCTCAACCCTCTGCCTTTGCTGTGTTTGCCATGGGTGGTTTGTTGTGCGGTTAAGCGCAAGAAGTGCTACTATCACGTGGCAAACTTCGTTGTTTTAACTTTATTTATGATTTTTTCTGTCGTATGCCAACAGGATTTATGCGATATTATTGTACCTTTGACATTCGGTTTGCTGACCCGTCCTGTATCCTATGCAATACAGGGCTATTGGCCAATCAGATTTAAGCAGAAATGACTACAAGACACAGATACCAATTATTGACCTCGCTGGTGGCCTTGATGGCCCTGATGAGTGCGGAGAGCCAGGCGGCACAGCAGGTGCCACGTCTGGTGGTCAATATTGTTGTTGACCAGTTGCGTAGTGATTGCATGGAGGCCTTCTCCGGTATGTATGGCGAGAAGGGTTTCAATAGATTATTAAGCGAGGCTCGTGTTTATGGCCAAGTGGAATATCCATTTAGTCAGACGGACAGAGCCTCTGCCGTGGCCACCCTGATGAGTGGCGCTACTCCCTATGAACATGGTATCATAGCCAGCCGATGGCTCGACCGTGCCACATTGTGCCCCAAGCATAGTGTGGACGATCCGTTGTATGCTCCCTTTGGTGTGTCAGAGAATGGCAGTGCAGTCAATCTGGCTGTGAGTACTCTGAGCGACGAGATGAAGGTGGCATCGGGTGGCAAGGCATACGTGTATAGTGTGTCGCCCTTTCGCGAGGCAGCTATCCTCTCCGCAGGTCATGCCGCCGACGGTGCCTTCTGGATAAGCGACCAGACAGGCGAGTGGACAGGCACTTCATATTATGGTAAGGCTCCCCAGTGGTTCTCGGCCTATGACGCGACCGACCCCACCACCATGCGCATCGACAAGGCGGTGTGGCAACCCCTTGCTGCTACGGAGCAGGAAGAGAAGAGGGGTGGCAAGACGAGTTACTTCAAGTATCCCTTCAAGGGTTCATCGCGATTCCGCGACTTCAAGACCAGCGGACTGATAAATGAAGAAGTCAACCGCCTGGCACTCCATTGTGTGCGAGAGGCTGGTCTCGGTCTTGACGATGTGGCCGATCTGCTCAATATCACCTACTATGCCGGCAACTACCAGCACAGTATGGCCACAGAGCGTCCGCAGGAGCTTATTGACATCTACCGACGCCTCGATATTGCGCTCGGCGAGATGATGGAGCAGATAGAGCAGCAGGTGGGCAAGGACAACGTACTCTTCGTGCTTACCAGTACGGGTTATGCCGACGACAACAGCGCCGACCTCTCGCAGTATCGTGTGCCCACGGGCCAGTTCTCTATCAATAAGGCTCAGATGCTCCTCAATATGTACCTCGTGGCCGTCTACGGCGAGGGACAGTATGTGGAGGCATCGATGGGCAACCAACTTTACCTCAACCTGAAACTCATCGAGCAGCGCGGACTGAATATGGCCGAACTGCTGGAGCGATGCCAGGACTTCCTGATACAAATGGCTGGCGTGCGTGATGTGTTCACTTCGCGACGCCTTGCACTGGCTTCGGCCGACCGTATCATCAACCGCATGCGCAATGGATACAATCCCCGTTGTTCGGGCGACATCCTTGTGCAGGTGGCCCCAGGGTGGCATCTTGTCAACGATAATATGCAGGAGGACCGCATCATACGCGATTCCTACCTCAACTTCCCGCTCTTCTTCCTCGGTCCGAATGTCAAGGCAGAGAAGATAGAGACACCGGTGACCATCGACCAGGTGGCCCCCACCATAGCGAAGAGCATTCGCATACGTGCTCCCAACGGATGTTCCTCACGGCCCCTCTTCTAAGTTACGGGGCTTCACATACGCATCAAAGGCACATCTAACTATCCCAACAAGTAAATACAACAAATAATGAAAATAATCAACTTCCTAAGTAAAATCTTTGGCAACAAGGCACAGCGCGACCTCAAGGCTATCCAGCCCCTGGTGGAGATGGTAAAGGCTGTGTATCCCGAAATCCAGGCACTGAGCAACGATGAGCTTCGTGCCAAGACAAAAGAAATCCAGAACCTCGTGCAGTCTTCTGCCGACGACATCAAGGCACAGATAGCAGAGGTCAAGAAGAAGATTGAGGAAACCGACATCCAGGACCGTGCTCCTCTCTTCGCACAGGTAGACAAACTCGAGAAGGAGGTGCTCGACACCATGGAGAAGGCCCTCGATGAGGTGCGTCCCATCGCCTTCGCTATCGTCAAGAGCACAGCGGAGCGCTTCTCTAAGAATGAGACAATCGAGGTGACCGCTACTGACTTCGACCGCGAGCTCGCCGCTACCCACGACTTTGTGGAGATAGAGGGCGACAAGGCCATCTATCACAACCATTGGGTAGCCGGTGGCAACGACACGCTGTGGAACATGGTGCACTATGATGTACAGCTCTTCGGTGGTACCGTGCTTCATCAGGGCAAGGTGGCCGAGATGGCTACCGGTGAGGGTAAGACCCTCGTGGCTACCTGTCCCGTATTCCTCAACGCACTGACCGGCAATGGTGTGCACGTGGTAACCGTCAACGACTATCTGGCCAAGCGTGACTCTGAGTGGATGGGTCCCCTCTACATGTTCCATGGCCTCAGCGTAGACTGCATCGACAAGCACCAGCCCAATAGCGAGGCACGTCGCCGCGCCTACCGTGCAGATATCACCTTCGGTACCAACAACGAGTTTGGTTTCGACTACCTGCGTGACAATATGGCTACTGACCCCAAGGAGCTCGTACAGCGTAAGCACAACTTCGCTATCGTCGATGAGGTTGACTCCGTGCTGATCGACGATGCACGTACTCCCCTGATTATCTCTGGTCCAGTGCCCAAGGGTGAGGATCAGCAGTATGAGCAGTATCAGCCCCTTGTGGAGCGTCTCTTTGGTGTGCAGCGCCAGTTGGCCACCCAGTATCTGGCAGAGGCCAAGTCGCTGATTGCCGAGGGCCAGAAGAACAACGACAAGGACACACTGGCCAAGGGTTTCCTCCAGCTCTACCGCAGCCACAAGGCTCTGCCTAAGAACAAGGCGCTCATCAAGTACCTCTCAGAGCCCGGCATCAAGGCTGGCATGCTCGCCACCGAGGAGATCTATATGGAGAACAACAACAAGCGCATGCCTGAGTGTATCGAGCCCCTCTACTTCGTTGTGGACGAGAAGCTCAATAGCGTAGATATGACAGACAAGGGTAATGAGTGGCTTGCCAACCAGGTGAACGATCCCGACCTCTTCGTCCTGCCCGATATCATTTCGGCCATGAGTGCCCTCGAGGCCGACACCACACTCTCAGATGAGGAGCGCGTGGAGAAGAAGGACGAGCTCTATAACGACTATGCCGACAAGAGCGAGCGCGTACACACCCTGCAGCAGTTGCTCAAGGCCTACGCCATGTTCAACCTCAATGACGAGTACGTCATCCAGGATGGTGAGATTAAAATCGTCGATGAGCAGACCGGCCGTATCATGGAGGGTCGCCGCTGGAGCGATGGTCTCCATCAGGCAGTCGAGGCAAAGGAGCATGTCAAGGTACAGGCTGCCACTCAGACCTTCGCTACCATCACCTTGCAGAACTACTTCCGTATGTACCACAAGCTCTCTGGTATGACCGGTACGGCCATCACTGAGGCAGGTGAGTTCTGGGATATCTACAAGCTCGACGTCGTGGAGATACCCACCAACCGTCCCATTGCCCGCAATGACATGAACGACCGCGTGTATAAGACTCAGCGTGAGAAGTACAAGGCCGTCATCGTCGAGGTGGAGAAGATGCGCAACGAGGGTCGCCCCGTGCTCGTGGGCACCACCAGCGTGGAGATCAGTGAGATGCTCTCGCGTATGCTCTCTATGCGCAAGATACCCCACCAGGTGCTCAATGCAAAGCTTCACCAGAAGGAGGCCGACATCGTTGCTCTCGCTGGTCAGAGCACAGTGGGTGCTGACGGCAAGCGCCTGGGTGCCGTGACCATCGCCACCAACATGGCCGGTCGTGGTACTGATATCAAACTCTCGCCTGAGGTCAAGGAGGCAGGCGGTCTGGCCATCATCGGTACGGAGCGTCACGAGAGCCGCCGCGTAGACCGTCAGTTGCGCGGTCGTGCCGGTCGTCAGGGTGACCCCGGTTCGTCTGTATTTTTCGTATCACTCGAAGACAAGCTTATGCGTCTCTTCGCCAGCGAGCGTATTGCTAAGGTAATGGATAGCCTTGGCTTTGAGGATGGCGAGATGATAGAGCACAGCATGATTAACAATAGCATTGAGCGTGCCCAGAAGAAGGTGGAGGAGAACCACTTCGGTGTCCGCAAGCGTCTGCTTGAGTACGACGATGTGATGAACAAGCAGCGTACTGTTATCTACGAGAAGCGCCGCCATGCCCTCATGGGTGAGCGCATCGGCATGGACATCGCCAATATGATATGGGACCGCGTATGCAACATCGTGGAGAGCCGCGACTGGGAGAACATCAAGGAGCAGTTTATTGAGGTGCTCGCCATGGAGGTTCCCTTTGAGAAGAGCGAACTCGAGAGCACCAAGATGGACGATCTCTGCGAGAAGGCCTATCAGGCTGCCATGGATCGCTTCAAGATGAAGACCACCCAGATGGCAGAGAATGCCTACAAGGTCATCAAGGCTATCTATGAGGGTCCTCAGGGCCAGATGTACGAGAATATCATGGTCCCCGTCCTCGATGGACGCCGTGCCTACAACATCACCGTCAACATCAAGGCTGCCTACGAGAACCAGGGTCAGGAGGTAGTGAAGTCCTTCGAGAAGGTTATCCTGCTCCACACCATCGATGAGGCGTGGAAGGAGAACCTCCGTCAGCTCGACGAGTTGAAGCACTCTGTCAACAATGCATCGTATGAGCAGAAGGATCCTCTCTTGATCTTCAAGCTTGAGAGTGTTAAGCTCTTCGACAGCATGGTCAACGTGATCAACAACAAGACCGTCTCTGTCTTGACCCGCGGCAAGGTGCCCGAGGTAGAGGTACGCACCGAGGCTCCTCAGGATGCTCCTGTGCAGCAGGCCATGGCCAACCCCGGCCAAATGCCCGAGGGTGTGCGTGGTGTGACTGAGGCACCAAGGTACGACCGTCCTCAGTATACCGAGAGCCGCACCGACCTCACCGACCCCGCACAGCGTGCAGCTGCTGCCCAGGACACTCGTGAGCAACAGCCCGTGCAGCCCGTGCGCCGAGCGAATCTGCCTGGCCGCAACGATCTCTGCCCCTGTGGTAGCGGACTTAAGTTTAAGAACTGCCACGGCAAGGGCCTCGTATAATCCGTACAGAATACCAAGGTTGTGGGGTGGTCTTATCCACCTCACAACCTTCCATTTTTACATCAGCAAATACTAAAACCTCATAGCCTCATGAAAGCATCAGCACAAACGATTCAGCAAATAGAGCGCGCCATTCGCAAGGTGGCTGCCAAGTATCCCAAGGAAGCCGACCCCGTATTGACCGACATTCACATGCTGGTGAAGCCCGACACGGGCGAGATACGTACCTATAATGATGACGACAGTGAACTGAACCGCTGCGTCGTGGAGCAGTGGATCAACTCCCCCGTGGAGGACTTCTATGCTCAGGTAGCTCCGATACTGACTCGCTGCCTGGAGCAGTTGCGCGACGTGATAGACGACATGAGCGTCCTTCGCCCCTTCTCCTTTGTGCTGGTTGATGACGACCACGAGACCATCTGCGACCTCATCTATATCGACGACGAGCAGACAATGATACTCCAGGGTGACCTGCTCCAGGACCTCGACGACGACCTCGATGACTTTATGAAGCGCCTGATGGAGGAATAGGATAAGATAACAGAATATTGGCAATGCCCCCAGTGCACGATAATCACCGTCATTGGGGGCATTGCTTTTTGTGTACCCCTTGGAGGTTGGTGCAGGCCGCACAGCGAGGTAGAGTAGGGTACGCATCAGTAATTCTCCCCAGAGCCACTTCTTGCTCTCAAGACACCCGGGTCTCAGCGCTGCAAGACCCGGGTCTCAACGTCACAAGACCCGGGTCTTGAGTGCCCTCATACCCGGGTCTTGGTAAGATAAGAATTATGGTTTGTAGGGGAGATGGGGGAACAACGGAACGAACGGAAAAAATTAAATTGAAACAAAAACGGGCATGAATTACATGAATAATAAATGGGAATGCCCCTTCGGGGGCGCGTTGCGGCATTCATCTATATGAGTTGCCTCACCTGATATATATGGAATGATGTGTTTGATATATATGGAACGATGTGTTTGATATATATGGAATGATGTGCTTGACATTTCCAAGATGAACTTGCTGAGAAGCACGGGTGTACTGATATTGTAGACCTCTTCGAGAGCAAGTATAGCGTGGAGGCTATGGACAGAATGCTTGACGAGGGCAAGAAGCCTACAATGGCTACAAGTATGCAGAGCGAAATGGTCTGGAGCCAAACTGCTTCTTCTACTTCGCCATCGGTGATGTGATTGATACGAATCTTGAGGTATAGCCCCCAGGTTACCACAGAACTATACCATGCCCCTGAATACAACAACACCCGAGTATTAGTTGCATAATATTCGGGTGTGTTGTTTGTTTGCCCGACATGGGCATAATCTAATGGGTGAAAGTCCCGAGCGCGCCCCG
>CALZKW010000005.1 GCA_945788095.1 uncultured Prevotellaceae bacterium
ATCTGACGAGCTTGCTCATATATGCGAATTATACAAATACAAAATGGTGAGTTAGAAACTCCCGAAACTTAAATCAATAAGATTATTTGAGCCTTGAAAAGGGGAGTTACAGAGTTTGAAAGGGACAATATCTTGGATGGTCACCAAGACATACGTCCCTTTATAACCCTTTAACTCCCCTTTAATACCTTTAATAGCCCTTAGAGAAGCCCTTTAACTTCACTTCTCACCCGTTAGGAGTTCGCCCTGGTGGCCGAGGCCCTGGGCAGAGACGGTGATGGGGGTGGTCTGCGAGTTGTTGTAGAGGCGGATGTCGGCGTGGCCCTCGGCGTCGAGGGTGATGGAGGGATTCCAGTAGAGGGTACGGCGATAGTCCTTGACGTTGGACAGAGGAGTCTGGCTGTAGTCGGGGTGATAGAAGTCGCTGCACACGGCGTAGCCCGAGAGGATGTAGCGGCGGTTCTGGTAGGTGAGGCGCTCTGTGGAGTCCGAGTAGCGGTGGATGTCGACGGTGACGAGGGGCTGGTTGTCCTGGCTGAACTTCTTGTCGCCCTCGCGGCGGGGCGAGTAATCGGTATAGACGGCCACCTTGTCGAGCTTCTTGAGCAGGTTGTAGCTGTTGCGCATCGCCTCCGACATGTTGTGGTCCGAGGGTTTGCTGTTGTAGCGACGCTCCAGTTCGTAGTTGCGCTCCATGTTCATGTCACCGATGTAGGTGCGGGCCACGTCGTAGGCGAAGCGCTCCGAGCCGATGAAATAGCCGGGACAGAGACCAGCATCGCAGACGTCATTAAAGGCCTTGTAGGCATCGACCACAAAGGCGGGATACTTGACATTGAAGGCCCCCATCCTGGTGCGCGACGACTCGATGGTGACCTCGCGCAGCGTGACGGCCTCGTCGTCGATCTTCGTGGTGGCGCCACCGAGCACTTTGGGGGCGGTGTGGGCCTGATAGTAGGAGTAGGGCTTGACGAAGCGAGGGTAGATGGGGTTGATCTTGACGTAGTATTCGGGATACTGGAGGCGGTCCTTGCGGTCGATGTCGCGCCCCACCCACACGAGTTGGTCGCCCTCCTCGGCCCCCACCTGGTCGGTGGCTCCGAGGAAGAAGTAGATGTCGTTGTAGAAGGCTGGTGCCTCTATCTTGAAGAGCCCCTTGTTGTAGGTCACCATATTGCCCACGGCATAGTCGGAGTCGCGGCTGTCGGTGTAGTTCTGCACGAACTCGGCATGTACGGTCACCTCCCTTTTGAGCGTGCCCTCGCGCTGGTGGAAGCGCCCCGAGCTGACAGTGCCGTCGTGGCGCAGACGTCCGCTCTGGAGCTCGTCGCCCGTGAGCAGTGTCTGGTCCATGCTCATCTTGGAGGCCAGCTCGGCCTCGTCGTTGGCCACCTCCTGTTCGCCCTCTGAGAGCGAGGCCATGTTGTCGGCAGCGAAGAGGTCCTCCTGCTGCTGCGAGGAGTACTTGCAGACCTGCCCCGTAAACACCTGGGTGCGCTCGGGGGTATGCTCCAGGTAGAAGGCCTTGGGTGTGGCCATCTCCACCCAGTCGTAGCGCCTCCAGCCCTGGGTCATGAGCAGGAGGTCGAGGTGGCGGCGGTGCTGGGCATCGTCGGCCTCGAAGTAGTACTGCGGATGCTCCACAAAACCCTTGATCTGACTGGCGAGGAGCATCTCGGTGAGTATGTTGCCGCTGTCGTAGACGGAGGCGCTGTGGTTGGCATCGCGCACCGCCACAGAGACGGTCTGCGAGGGCAGTCCGCTCAGGCTGATGGCTATCTGTTCGAGGGGGGCGTAACCGCCGTCCTTGATGCCCTCGATGGTGATGGTGGAGGGCTGTAGGTCGGCGTGGCGCACGAAGACGAGACGGTCGGCCCAGACGCGTCCCTGGCCGTTGAAGACGGTGAGCTGATTGACACCTGTGGGGAGCGAGTCGAGGGGGACGGTGACGGATATGTCGGTGCCCTGGCCGAGGGAGGCGAAATGGCGCAGTGTACCGTGGTGCATGATGGTGAGTCCGAGCGAGTCGGTGGCGGCGCGGCCCGCATTGCAGAGCTCGAGGGTGAGGTGGGTGTCGGTCTGCTGCACCTTGATGGAGGTACCGTCAGGGGTGGCCTTGGGCGCCTTGACCTGCTGGGTGTAGCCATCGCCCCACACGAAGGTGATGGCGGCATCGTGGAGTCGGTGGGCAGCGACCTCTATGGTGCCGCGTCCGCGGTGCTCGGTGGGCGCCTCGGCGATGAGAGAGCCGTCGCTGGCCGTGATGCGCAGGGTGCCCTTGAGGTGGTGGCCGTCCTTGGCATCGTTGGCCTCGAAGGCAATGCGACAGGTGGTGCCCTCCACGATGCTGCCCCCCTCGGGATAGAGGGCGACGTGGGCCTCGGGAGCTTCCTGACGGGTCTTGACGGTGCGGCGCAGGGGGCGCAGGGTCATGTCATCGACGTATTCGCCCGGGGTCTTGGGCTTGTCGTAGACGGGGAAGACGCGGCTATAGAGCTTGTCGTAGTCGCGGTAGTACTGCTTGGCCATCTGCTTGCTGTAAAACCACCGTTCGGCCTCCCGTGTGTGGGCATGTTCGGTCTGGCCCCAGTTGAGTTGCCAGCGCGTGTAGGCACGCAGTTCGTAGTAGCCGCTGTAGGCCGTGTCGGGCAGGCAGAATGTGCCGTGCCCCTGTCCGTCGGTCATCTTGAGTTTCTTGCGCTCCACGAGATAGCCGTCGTGATTGAGCAACTCGACGTAGAGCAGACCGCTGAGGTTGCTGGGTCGGCCCGTGTCGCTGCGTCGGAGGTATGCCTTATAATATATGGTGTCGCCCAGGAAGTAGCAGGTGTTGTCCATGTGTACGAACACCTCCTCCTGGGGCAGTGCCTGGCCGAAGGCTCTGAGGCGCTGTGCCCAGGCGTTGAGCAGGGAGTCGGTCTGCGCCGAAGCGGCGATGCTGATGAACAGAAGTAGGGTGGGGAGTAGGTGGCGCATGTGGGTTGTGAGATTTTTAGGTTGTGAGGGGGATTGGTCTAATTAGTCTAATTGGGCTAATGGGTTAGAATGGGTCGAGGCAGATATACGGCTTTTGGGGTAGAAGATGCGCTTGGGGTGTAATCTGTTGTGGGGTGATGGTGTCAAAGGTACAGACATGTATCATTAACGAAAAAGAAAACAAAGATAATGAAGAAGATGTTATTGATGGGTGGACTCGTAGCCATGATGGCTCTGACCACCAGTTGCGGCACGACGCGTGCCACGCAGAGACTTGCTCAGGTGGAGGTCGGTATGACGAAGGCTCAGGTGCTGAAGTTGCTGGGCGATCCGCTCTTCCGCCAAGGCGACTTGGATGGCCAGCAGTGGGGCTATCGTAAGGTGATAGGCCAGAAGGTGGTGGATATGGAGGAGGTGCTCTTCCTCGTCGACTTCGACAGCGAGGGCAATGTCGTAGGCTACCGCACGGTGAAGGAGATGCCGCACCGGCATTAGTGTGAGATCTCATTGGCCCAATTGGGCCAATAGGTCTAATAAGCCCTACAACCTATCACCTACCACCTATAACCTCCAATACCTGTGTAGCTATGCTTCGCATGCCCTGGATGTTGGGGTGGCCGTGCTGCTTGCCGATGTCGGCAAGGGGGATGAGGGTGAAACCGTAGCGTTGGCACACCTGATGCATGGCCTCGCCGATTTCAGCCTTGAGTTCGGTGTTGAGCATGAAGTACACCTTGGCGTTGGGGTAGCGGTCGTGGAGCAACTGGCCGAGCCGGCACACGGCGGGGCGGTAACTGTGGAGGTCCTGGTGTGTCCATCCCTCCCATTTCATCTGGCCGATGGGCGCACCGGTCCATGAGTCGTTGGTGCCGCCGAATACGAGTATGATGTCGGGCGAACCGAGATTGGTGGCGCGGGTGATGAAGGAGCGGGGCTGGTAGTCTTCACCGCGATAGCCTGTGTATGAGATGGTCGATCCGCTATAGGAGTTGTTCTTCTCGAGCAGGTAGCCGCCCTCCTTGCATACGAGCCACCACCAGGTCTGCTTCACATCGGTGACGTCGGTCATATCGAGTCTGGCGGGTTCGAAGTACCACATCTCATTGGTGTCGGGCTCCATGAAGCCCTGATAGGTGGAGTAGGAGTCGCCGAGGATGGCGATGCGCTTCTGTGCGCAGGCTGTGAGTGCCATGAGGCACACGACGAGCATGGATAGTGTCTTTTGCATAGCAATATGTTTTAAGATGCGGCAAAAATACGTATTTTTCTTAATCTTGTGCGCCTTTTGGGCGCACTTTTTTGTATATATGGGGTGATAGTCTGCAGTCAATGGTCAACAGTCAATGGTCAGCGGGCGATAGATGGGGGCGATATTCAGCTGCCTGTTTGTTCCCGTTTTTTTTGGGGGGGCGAGGCCATGAATGGTCTCGCACAATGGCTCCTTGCGGGGGTGGGTAGAAATCCTTACATGTGCTGTCTTTTTGGGGGGCAAGGGCAATCCGAAATTAATCCAAAGTTAATCCGTAGTCAAACCGAAGGATGAAGCGGGGGAAATATCATGACAATCGTGGGCTGTGATGCCTTGAACCTATGGCGCCGGGGCGGCACGGGTAATCACGCCGTGTGGCTACCGATAGATGAGCGTAGTCAGAGCGTGGGGAAATCGTAGGAGCGTCAAAGGAGCGTCAAAGGAGGTTCGTAGGAGGTGTGTGGGTGTCTGCGGGGGGGTGTGAAAATCAAATAGCTCGCGTTTATTCTATTTTTATTAGGTATATTTGGTGGCGCACATAATAATTCGTATCTTTGAGGCCGGATTTGAAAAACAAAAAACTGCATAACATGGAAAAGATTAAGGAGCTCACTGAGAAACTGTATCAGGAGGGCGTAGAAAAAGGTCAGGCTGAGGCTCAGCGCATCATCGATGAGGCAAAAGCTAAGGCCGAAGAGATTGTGGCTGAGGCCAAAGAGCAGGCTGCTGCCATCGAGGCTAAGGCCAAGAAGGAGGCCGTGGAACTGGATGCCAACACCAAGAACGAGCTGAAGCTCTACACCAACCAGGCGCTGAATGCGCTCAAGAGCGAGGTGGCCAATGTGCTGACAGACAAGGTGGTGGCTGGTAGCGTGGCCGACCTGGTGGCCGACAAGGACTTCCTGGGTCGCTTCACCGTGGCTCTGGCAGAGCAGTGGGTGGCACAGGAGCCCGTGGTGATTAGCACCACAGACGCCGACCAACTGAAGGACTACTTCAAGGCGCATGCCAAGGCCCTGCTCGACAAGGGCGTGACCATCGAGAAGGTGGCCGGCGTGAATGCTCTCTTCACCATTGCCCCCGCTGACGGTAGCTACCGCATCAACTTCGGCAAGGAGGAGTTTGAGAGTTACTTCAAGGCTTTCCTGCGCCCCCAACTCGTAGAGATGCTTTTCTAATTTAGGTTTTAGGTCGCTTCGCTTTTGAGGTTTTAGGTTATGAGGTTTTAGGATTAACAACGGAACAAACAGAAAAATATTCCGTTTTTTCCGTTGTTAAAAAATAGACCTACCATCTACAACCTATCACCTAAAACCTACAACCTAAAACCTACAACCTACAACCTAAGAAGAAATAAATGGGAAATTACTATTGCATGATGGCTGGATTGCCCGACATCGAGATGGCGGACACACAGCCTGGCATTACGATAGCAGACCTCAGAGAGCAATGCCAGGAGGCGCTCTCGCATCTGGACAAGAAGCTGGAGCAGTACTTCTACCTGCGCTTCGACTGCATCAACATCGTGCGCCTGCTCAAGGACCCCACCTGCGAGGACCAGCTGGACCTCTATGGCAACTACTCCCTGGAGCAGTATCGCGACCTGCTGACCAGCGCCCGAGAGCTCAACTTCAACGTGCACCGCTATCCCTCATTCCTGAGCGAGTTCGTCAGAAACTATCCCTACAACAAGGATACAGAGGGCTATTTCGCTGAGGACGAGATGATGCTGGCCTACCTGCAGTACTGCATCAAGACATGCCCCAATGCCTTTATGCGCAGATGGTACCAGCTCAACCTTGACATCAATAATATCCTCACAGCCATGATAGCCCGCAAGCAGGGATGGAACGTGAGCGACTACATCAAGGGCGAGGGCACCGTGCAGGAAATGATACGCGAGAACAAGACCAAGGACTTCGACCTCTCACGCGAATATGACTTCGTCAAGGACCTCATGAAAATCGTTGACGAGGAAGACCCCGTGCGCAAGGAGCACATGATAGACGCCTTCAAGTGGATGTGGCTCGACGAGCAGACATTCTTTGAGCCATTCAGCTTTGAGGCCGTATTCGCCTACCTCTGCAAGCTCGAGATGCTCTACCGATGGTCGAAACTCGATGTGGAGCAGGGTAAGGAGGCCTTCCGCAAGATTATCGACGACCTCAGAGGTGAGGCCCGAGTGCCAGAAGAATTTCAAAGATAAGAGCTGCCCCTCTATCTCCTCCCCAAAAAGAAAGGGGAGGGTTGCAACAACGAGACGGACAATTCATACTCAAATAACGAATCCCCCACACCGTATCACTCCCCCCTGGGGGAGCAGGGAGGGGGCCAAAACATAACTTAAACAATGACAAAAGGAACAGTAAGTGGTGTAGTGGCCAATATGGTGACACTGCGTGTAGACGGCCCTGTGCAGCAGGGTGAGATCTGCTACATCACCACAGGTGGCGACCGCCTGATGGCTGAGGTCATCAAGGTGGTGGGCCAGGATGTCTACGTACAGGTCTTCGAGAGCACTCGTGGCCTGAAGGTGGGCTCCGAGGCAGAGTTTACTGGCCACATGCTCGAGATTCAGCTTGGTCCCGGCATGCTGAGCAAGAACTACGATGGTCTGCAGAACGACCTCGACAAGATGGACGGCGTATTCCTCAAGCGCGGTCAGTATACTGACCCCCTCGACGCTGACCGCCTGTGGGACTTCGAGCCCCTGGCCAAGGTGGGCGACAAGGTGGAGCAGAGCGACTGGCTGGGCAAGGTGGAGGAGAACCACCAGCCCCTGAAGATCATGGTGCCCTTCCAGCTCAAGGGCACAGCCACGGTCAAGAGCATCGCCCAGAAGGGACAGTATAAGATACACGACGTCATCGCCGTACTGACCGACGAGCAGGGCAACGAGGTGAAGGTAGACATGGTGCAGCACTGGCCAGTGAAGTTTGCCATGACCAACTACAAGGAGAAGCCACGTCCATTCAAGCTGCTCGAGACAGGTGTGCGTACCATCGACACCTTCAACCCCATCGTGGAGGGCGGTACCGGCTTTATCCCCGGTCCCTTCGGTACGGGTAAGACCGTGCTCCAGCATGCCATCTCAAAGCAGGCCGAGGCCGACATCGTAATCATCGCAGCCTGCGGTGAGCGTGCCAACGAGGTGGTGGAGATCTTCTCTGAGTTCCCCGAGCTCGTAGATCCCCACACAGGCCGCAAGCTCATGGAGCGTACCATCATCATCGCCAATACCTCAAACATGCCCGTAGCAGCCCGTGAGGCATCAGTATACACCGCCATGACCATGGCCGAGTACTACCGCTCGATGGGTCTGCGCGTGCTTCTCATGGCCGACTCCACCTCACGCTGGGCACAGGCGCTGCGCGAGATGTCAAACCGTATGGAGGAGCTCCCCGGTCCTGATGCATTCCCCATGGACCTCGGTGCGTTGATCTCCAACTTCTACGGCCGTGCCGGCTACGTATACCTCAAGAATGGCGAGGTGGGCTCGGTAACCTTCCTCGGTACGGTATCACCCGCCGGTGGTAACCTCAAGGAGCCCGTGACGGAGAACACCAAGAAGGTGGCCCGCTGCTTCTACGCCCTCGAGCAGGACCGCGCCGACAAGAAGCGCTACCCCGCAGTCAACCCCATCGACTCCTACTCTAAGTACCTCGAGTACCCCGAGTTTGCAGAGTACATCAAGGGCCACATCAACGAGGAGTGGATACCCAAGGTGTTGAACCTCAAGACCCGTATGCTCCGCGGTAAGGAGATTGCAGAGCAGATCAACATCCTGGGCGACGACGGTGTGCCCGTGGAGTACCACATCGTGTTCTGGAAGTCGGAGATCATCGACTACGTCATCCTCCAGCAGGATGCCTTCGATGAGGTAGACGCCGTGACACCTCTGGAGCGCCAGGAGGAGATACTCAACCTCGTGACCGCTATCTGCGAGGACGATGAGCACAACTTCGAGACCTTCCAGGAGGTAGTGGACTACTACAAGAAGATGATCAACCTCTGCAAGCAGATGAACTACTCTGAGTACAAGAGCGAGCAGTACTACGACTTCAAGAAGCAGGTCGAGGAGATGATCGCTAACAACTGATCACTTTTGAGGTTTTAGGTCGCTTCGCTTTTGAGGTATTAGGATTAACAACGGAGCAAACAGAAAAATATAATTCCGTTCTTTCTGTTGTTAAAATAACCTACCACCTAAACCCAAAAAGTTTAATACCTTAATTATATATACAATGGCAACAGCTTTTCAGAAAGTATATACACAGATCAGCCAAATCACCAAGGCCACTTGCTCACTCAAGGCAAAGGGCGTGGGATACGACGAACTGGCCACCATCAACGGCAAACTGGCCCAGGTGGTGAAGATTATGGGCGATGACGTCACCCTGCAGGTGTTTGAGGGAACTGGAGGTATCCCCACCAACGCCGAAGTGACATTCCTTGGCAAGAGCCCTTCGCTCAAGGTGAGCGATCAGTTGGCCGGCCGCTTCTTTAATGCCTACGGTCACCCCATCGATGGCGGACCAGAGATAGAGGGCAAAGAGGTAGAAATCGGTGGCCCATCGGTTAACCCCGTGCGCCGCAAGCAGCCCAGCGAGCTCATCGCTACGGGTATTGCCGGTATCGACCTCAACAACACCCTCGTGTCGGGACAGAAGATCCCCTTCTTTGCCGACCCCGACCAGCCCTTCAATGAGGTGATGGCTATGGTGGCCATGCGTGCCAAGGCCGATAAGATCATCCTCGGCGGTATGGGTATGACCAACGACGACTACTACTTCTTCCGCAACACCTTCTCGAATGCAGGTGCTCTCGACCGCATCATCTCATTCATCAACACCACCGAGGACCCCGCTGTGGAGCGTCTGCTCATCCCCGACATGGCACTGGCAGCAGCCGAGTACTTCGCTGTGGAGAAGCATGAGACCGTGCTCGTACTGCTCACCGATATGACCTCGTATGCCGACTCACTCTCTATCGTGAGCAACCGTATGGACCAGATTCCCTCAAAGGACTCAATGCCCGGTTCGCTCTACTCCGACCTGGCCAAGATCTACGAGAAGGCCGTACAGTTCCCTGAGAGCGTAGGCGGAGGTTCGATCACCATCATCGCCGTGACCACCCTCTCGGGTGGCGACATCACCCACGCCGTGCCCGACAACACCGGTTACATCACCGAGGGTCAGCTCTATCTGCGCCGCGACTCCGATGTGGGTAAGGTCATCGTCGATCCCTTCCGTTCACTCTCACGTCTGAAGCAGCTCGTGGCAGGTAAGAAGACCCGCAAGGACCACTCGCAGGTGATGAATGCCGCCATCCGTCTCTATGCCGACGCCGCCAATGCCAAGACCAAGCTCGAGAACGGTTTCGACCTCACCGACTATGACAACCGCTGTCTCGACTTCGCCAAGGACTATGCCGGACAGCTTCTGGCCATCGACGTCAACCTTAACACCGAGGAGATGCTTGACGTGACCTGGAGCCTCTTCCGCAAGTACTTCAAGCTTGAGGAGGTCAACATCAAGAAGGAGTTTACGGATATATATTGGAAATAGTAAAGGTTGTAGGTTTTAGGCCGCTTCGCTTTTATGGTTTTAGGGAGTATGGAAGGCACACACAAGAATCTCATCGTATGGCGTGAAAGTCTCGAGTGTGTAAAGTCGATTTGTCGACTATGTTCCACTTTCCCACAAAGTGAAACCTACGTTTTGTCTGATCAAATGAGGCGCAGCGTTATCTCTATTCCTTCAAATATTCCTGAGGGATATGGGAGAGGTTCGAATAAGGAGATCCTTCATTTTCTCAACATTGCACTTGGCTCTGCCACCGAGTTGGAAACACAAGTTATCATTGCTTATGAACTTGGATTTCTTGACGATGAAGACTATGTGGCATAGAATAACAAGATAATGGGAATAATCAAGATGCTACGCTCGTTGATATGTAAACGCAAAAATGCAGAAACGGCACAAACCTAAATATAGGTTTAAGGTATAATTCAAGGTGTAGAGATGCTCTTCTGAGCGCAGGAGTAGCTCCCTAAAACCTAAAACCTAAAAAATATGGCAATTAAGTTTCAATACAACAAGACATCGCTTCAGCAGATCGAGAAGAACCTGAAGATGCGTCAGCGCACCCTGCCCATCATCAAGAGCAAGGAGACGGCGCTGCGCCTTGAGGTGAAGAAATGCAAGGAGGAAGCCCAGGCCCTGGAGAAGAAACTCGAGGAGCAGATAGCGGGCTATGAGCGAATGTATGCCCTCTGGGGCGAATTCGACACCTCGCTTGTGTGTCTGAAGGACGTGAAACTCGATGTGAAGAAGATTGCTGGCGTACGTGTGCCCGTGCTCTCCAACATCGAACTCAGCGTGAAGCCCTTCGGTCTGTTTAGCGCCCCCAAATGGTACTTCGATGGTATCAACCTCTTGCAGGGACTGGCCAAGACGGCTGTGGAGCGCGAATTCGTATTCGCCAAGCTCCACCTCCTCGAGCATGCCCGCAAGAAGACCACCCAGAAGGTGAACCTCTTTGAGAAGGTGCAGATACCCGGCTATCAGGAGGCTGTGCGTAAGATTAAGCGATTCATGGAGGACGAGGAGAATCTCTCGAAGTCCTCGCAGAAGATTCTGAAATCTCTGCAAGAAAAGAGAAAGGAGGCCACGGCATGATTGAAAAAATGAAAAAGTTCACCTTCCTGGTGACAGATCGTGAATACGATGGCTTTATCCATAGTTTGCGCCAGATGGGCGTCGTACACGTGGAGCAGTTGCAGCAGGGCGCACAGAGCCCCGCGCTGCAGGAGGCACTCGCCACCGAGAGCCGCTACAAGCAGGCCCTGCAGGCCCTGGCTACCTATGCCAAGACCTACAGCGAGGACATCAAGCCCCAGGCCGAGCAGACACCCGTGGCCACACCCGCTGAGGCGCTCGACAGAGTGGAGGCCCTCATCGCCGAGGAGAATCGCCTGCTCCATGCCATCGATGCCACCAAGAAGGACATCGCTGCACTGGAGCCCTGGGGCGACTTCGACCCCGCCGATGTGAAGCGACTCGCAGACGCTACGGGTCAGAAGATATGTTTCTTCCGCTCGAGCAGCAAGTTCTTCGTCAAGGAGTGGGTGGACAACTACTTTGCCACCCCCATCAACGAACTCTCGAAGAGCACCTACTTTGTGACCTTCAGCACCGATGTGCCCGACATTCAGGCTGAGCGCATCTTCCTGCCCAAGGCCACACTGAGCCGCAAGTATGAGTCCCTCAAGCAGCAAGAGGCTGCCCTCGAGGCTACCCGCGGCGAACTGCTCTGGCTCGAGGCCGAGAAGAAGGCACTGATGGAGGCCGGACTGAACGATACCGTCAACAAGATACAGCTCGAGCGCGTGCATCTGAGTGATGAGCGCGTGGCTGGCGATATGCTCCGCCTCCTCATCGGATGGGTGCGTGCCGACGCTACTGAGCCTCTGACGCAGTATCTCGACACGGAGAAGATCTACTATGAGATGGAGAATCCCGCCTTTGAGGACGAGGTGCCCATCCAGATCACCAACAACTCGTTCAGTCGACTCTTTGAGCCCATCCTCAAGATGTACTCACTGCCCAACTACAACGACCTCGACCCCACGGTGTTCTTTGCACCCTTCTTTATGCTCTTCTTCGGTCTCTGCATGGGCGATGCAGGCTACGGTCTGCTCATCTTCCTTGTGGGCCTCTTCCTGGCCCTCAAGGGTAGCAGTGACATGAAGGCATACGGACGTCTGGCCGTGTGGCTCGGAGCCTCTACTGTGGTATGCGGTTTGGCCACAGCCACCGTGTTCGGTATCAACCTGAGCGAACAGGACTGGGCTTTCATCCAGCCCCTCAAGCCCTACTTCATTAACGACAGCGGTGTGGGCCAGATATTCGGCTATACGCCCATGATGGTCATCTCGGTCATCATCGGTCTGGTGCAGGTGCTGCTCGGTATGGTGCTCAAGGGTTGCAAGGCCATCAAGAACTATGGCTGGCCCTATGCCGTGGGTTCATTCTCATGGGTGGCAGCTATCATCCTTGGTCTCGTGCTCTATGGTCTGCCCGCTTGCGGCGTGGCCCTGCCCGCAGCCATCGAGGATGTGCTGCTCGCAGGCATCGGTGTGAGTGCCTTGGGTATCTTCCTCTACAACTCGCCCGCCAGCTACAAGAATCCCGCCCTGGGACTGCTGAGCAACATCGGCGGCGGTGTATGGAGCACCTATGGCATGGCCACAGGTCTGCTGGGTGACCTCTTGAGTTACATCCGTCTCTTTGCCCTCGGACTCACCGGTGGTGTGTTGGGCGGTGTGTTCAACTCGCTCGCCCTCGACATGACCAACGGCATGTCGCTTGCAGCGCGCATCCCCGTGATGGTACTCATCCTCCTGGCCGGTCATGGCATCACTTTCGCTCTGAGCATGATCTCAGCCTTCGTACACCCCATGCGACTCACCTTCGTGGAGTTCTTCAAGAACGCAGACTTCGCTGGTGGCGGCAAGGCTTACAATCCATTCCGCGAGCGTTGAATGGGCATACCCCCTCCTAACCTCCCCCAGAGGGGGGACTGACAGTCAATAGGGGGTAACGGGCAATAGTCAACGGCTGTAGTCTGTAGTCTGTAGTCCGTAGTCAAAAAACAACTAAAATCAAATAATAACAAATCAAAAAAATGGAAATTTTATTAGCTTATCTGGGCATTGCCCTTTGTGTAGGTCTTTCGGGTATCGGTAGCGCCTACGGTGTAACAATCTGCGGTAACGCCGCTATCGGCGCATTCAAGAAGAACCCCTCAGCCAGCGGTTCGTACATGGGTCTTGCAGCCCTCCCCTCATCACAGGGTCTGTATGGCTTCGTAGGTTTCTTCATGCTCAATGGTCTGATTAATGCTGAGATCAACATGCTCACCGCTTGCGCTATCTTCGGTGTAGGTCTGGCTCTGGGTCTTGTAGCCCTCTTCTCAGCCATTCGTCAGGCTAAGGTTTGCGCCAACGGTATCTCTGCTATCGGTGCTGGTCACAATGCCTTCGGTACCACCATGGTATTGGCCGTGTTCCCCGAGCTCTATGCTATTCTCGGTCTGCTCGTGCTCATTCTGACTGCTTCTTCTTTGGCAGCATAATCTGAGCCGTAGATATCCAAAGGTTGGTGGGGCGACAAGTGCTCCATCAACCTTTTTCTCTACTAACTACTCATACGTCCCCACCATGAAAAGACTACTCACAGCACTCTCCTTACTCATGCTCGTTGTCATCGTGTGTGCCACTACGGTGCTGAGCGGTGTGATGTCTATCAGCGGACAGGTGAAGGGAAGCGATGGTGTGTGCCTCGAGTATGCCGCAGTGCGCGAGGTGGATGCCCAGGGACGTATCATCAATCAGGTGCGCACCGATGCCAACGGATTGTTTAGCATGCAGGTGCGCAGCAACAAGAATATGCTCGAGGTCTCGGCCGAGGGTTATCACAGCGCCAAGGTGGAGATAGCGGACAAGAAGATGTTTCGCATCACCCTCGAGAGGAAGGCTGCCGACCAACCACAGGAGATGTCATCCCGTCTGCGCAAGACGATGCTCTCCGACCGTTTGCTCTGTGGCCACCACAATGGTCAGACCATACCCACGCTGGTGTGGATAGACCAGTACAACGACACCATCGTCGAACTCATCGTGCCCGTGCAGGCCACCAATATGGTGGATGTCTATCCCCAGGGGCGTATGATCCGCTTCATGGGCCTTGGCAACAAGGAGATGGAGATGGCCGCCTCGCTCGAGGAGACCTTCCCCCAGGCCGGCACGCCCGAGGAGAAGGAGGCCTCCTTCTGGCAGCGTATGCGCAACGCTAACTTCGACGACGATCCCATCACCAGAGAGCAGAAGAACACCATCTGCTATTTCTATCCCCGCTTCTGCTTTACCATCACCCAACTCCAGCATCTGGCCGATAGCGCAGACAGTCTGCTCTATGTGGCTGCAGACAATTCGGCAGGCAACAATCGCTGGTTGCTCTATCCCACCAAAGACTTTAGCCGTGAGTTGCAGAAATACCTCAGGAAACTCACCAAGTAGCATAACCAAATACCAAAAGATACAACAACGATATGAAGCGTACGATACTTTTCTTCTTCTCCATAGTCACGTCCTTGCATCTGCTGGCCCAGACTACCGACATGACGTGGACCATCGATAATCCCAACTTTGATGGCAGCGTGTCGGGATGGACCATCGACATGCCCTCGGCTCAGAACAAGGGTTACCAGAATGCAGGCTACTCAAATGGCTCGATACAGATCTCCCTCTTTGCTGAGGCATGGATATCCAGTGGCCGCTATCTCAGCACGGGTTCTATCCTGCAGACCATCGAAGACCTGCCTGAGGGCGACTACACTCTCGAGGCCGACATGATAGCCACAGACCAGAAGGGGTCGTGTAAGCCAGCCACAGGTGTCAATCTCGTGGCCGAATCGGCCACATCATACAGCACGGCCGTGGACACAGAGAATGGGAAACCCGAGCACTTCACCCTCGACTTCCACCACTCGGGCAATTCGCTCACCATTGGTCTGCGCACCCTCTCTGGCTGCAGGGCCAACTGGGTGGCTATCGACAACGTACGCCTCACCTACAAGGGCGTCTTCCAGACTGCCGACATATCTTCGCTCGTGATTAACGAGATACAGGTGTCCAACCTTGACCTCTTCATCGATCCCTCGTACAACTACGGAGGGTGGGTGGAGGTCTACAATCCCTCATCCTCACCAGTGCCCATTAGGTCGCTTTATGTGAGTGACGATCCCAACGACCTCACGAAGTTTCAGCTCTCTACTGCTGCGGGTGCCGTAGCAGCAGGAGGCTATAAGAATATCTGGTTTGACCACAACGGCAGTGAGGGCAACTACGGCGGCAAGTCGCAGGATAATGTCAACTTCAAACTCAACGCAGAGGGAGGCACCATCTACCTGAGCGATGGTTTCAACGTGCTGAGCCAGACCTACCCCCCAGCCGTGCCCCGCTGTTCGTATATGCGCAACGCACTCGGTGTGTGGGGCATGACCGGCACGCCCACCCCTGAGCAAAGCAATGCCAGTGCAGGCTTTGCCACCGAGCGCCTTGCCACCCCCGTGGTGAGCCGCGACGGAGGCCTCTTCGATTCGGGTCAGACTGTGACCTTCACTGTGGACATCCCCCAGGGATGCACGCTCCGCTACACCACTGATGGCAGCACCCCCACAGAGAGCAGCGCACAGAGCACCACGGGCAACTTCACGGTCAGCGCCACCAGTGTCTACCGCTTCCGCCTCTTCCGCTCGGGCTATCTGCCCAGCCCCGTGGCCACCCGTTCGTTCATCTACAAGAATCACGACTACTACCTCCCCGTCATCTCCATCACCACCCACCCCGGCAACCTCTTCGACAGTGAGATAGGCATCTACACCCAGGGCACGAATGGTACGCCAGGCAATGGTCGCGATGATAACTGCAACTGGAACCGCGACTGGGAGCGCCCCGTCAACGTGGAGTGCATGGAGCCCCTCTCTGACAAGAGCTACACGACCCGCATCAACCAGGAGGTCGACATGGAGATAGCCGGAGGATGGACCCGCGCCTATGGTGGCGGCACCACTGACGGAAAAAAGTGGGAGATGAAAGGCTCGTTCCGCCTCAAGTGCGACAAGCGCTATGAGGGCATGAAGTCGTTCGACTTCCCCGTCTTCCCCAACAAGCCCCACAATAAATATAAGGTGTGGCAGGTGCGCAATGGTGGCAATGACACCAAGGCACGCATCATCGACCCCGCCATCAACCAGATAGTGCTCCAGAGCGGCATCTACATCGACGCCCAGGATGCACGCCCCTCCCACATCTTCTTCAATGGTCAGTATCTCGGTATGTTCAACATCCGTGAGTCCAACAACCGTCACTATGGCGACTCCAACTACGGCATCGACACCGACGACATGGACCAGTTTGACCTCAGCAACTGTATCTACAATCAGAAGGTGGGCACCGATGAGGCCTGGGTCGAACTCGTGGAACTGGCCCGCCAGCTGGCCACCGACAAGAAGGCCGATACCTATGCCCAGGTGTGTGAGCGCCTCGACATCGACGAGTATATCAACTACATGGCTCTCGAGGCCTGGCTGGGCTGCGGTGACTGGTTGGCCAACACCAACAACATCAAGGGCTTCCGCAGCCGTTCAGACGGTAAGTTCCACTTCGTGCTCTTCGACACCGACTCGCATGGCACACGCAACACCCTGAGCGACTACATCAGCGACCAGACCTTTGGTGCCACCGTGCAGGACCTCATCTACTACCTCCTGCAGTACGACCCCTTCAAGAAGCAGTTCATCACCGCCATGTGCCTGGTCGACGGTAGCGTCTTTGAGCCCACACGCTGCTCAGAGATTATCACTGCCTACTACAACACCATCAATACCGCTCTCGGCTACGAGGGCAACAGCTCCAACAAGAACCTCATCAGCAGTCTCAGCAGTAAGTACAACGGCAGTCCCATCACCAACCTCCGCAATGCCTTCAGTCTGCCTCAGGGCTACCGCCTCACGCTCTCGGGCAATGTCCCCGGTGCCCGTCTGCAGGTCAATGGTCAGGAGGTGCCCACGGGTAAGTTCTCCGGCTACCTCTTCAACTACAACAGCGAGGGCATCCAACTCTCAGCCAAGGCTCCAGCGGGCTACACCTTCCTGGGCTGGAAGTATGCCAATGGTCAGACCAGTATGACGTCGACCACCCTCGTGCCCTATGCCTCACGCTGGGACTACTACGACCAGGGCTCGCTCGACAATGAGGCCTGGAAGACGGCCGATGCCAGCTACTGGACCACAGGTGGCAAGAGCGGTCAGGCCCCCTTCGGCTATGCTAACGACGGCAAGTTTATGCTCACCACGGCCAATACACGCATCGACTATGGCACCAACAGCAGCCAAAAGCGCCCCACCTACTATTTCCACACCACCATCAATCTCGATGCGGCTCCTGGTGCTAACGACGTCTACACCTTCAACTACAAGGTGGACGATGGTGTGATGCTCCACGTCAATGGCCAGGAGATAGGTGGCTACTATGTGACCAGCGGTTCGAAGTATGCCGACTACACCACCGGCGGCCACTATGAGGGCGACAACCCCTATGAGGGCAGCATCGTGGTGCCCAACAGTGTGCTCAAGAAGGGCACCAACCACTTCTGCATCGAGGTGCATAACTGCAGCGGCACCAGTAGCGACATCTACTTCGACGGCCAGATAGTGCGCCAGAGTCCTTCGGATGTCAGCTATGTCTCCACTCAGGAGCACTTCTCCCTCACCGATGCCCTCTCAGTGGGCACCTACACCCTGGAGGCCATCTACGCCAAGGTGGACGACGAGCGTGACCGCCTCGAGCAGGGAGCAGCTCCCATCCGTATCAATGAGGTGAGTGCCGGCAACGACATCTACCTCAACGACCATTATAAGAAGGAGGACTGGGTGGAACTCTACAACACCACCGACGAGGACATCGACATCGAGGGCCTTTACCTCAGCGACAATGCCCGCAAGGGGCAGAAGTACCAGATCACGGGCAATGGCGTTGCTTCGACCATCGTGCCTGCTCATGGCCACCTCATCGTCTGGGCCGACCAGATGCAGCCCCTCAGTCAGCTCCATGCTCCCTTCAAGCTGAGCAATGCCGATGGTGCCGTGGTGAGCATCCAGGCCGAGGACGGCACCTGGGCCGACCATCTGCAATATCTCGCACAGCCACGCTGGCACACCTATGGCCGATACCCCGATGGCGGCAACTACCACGACCTGCTCGCACAGCCCACCATCGCCAAGGCCAACAAGATGGGCACACAGGCCTACAATGACGTAGACCAGAACACCTGGCTCGGCGATGAGATGGCCATCACCATCGAACTGTCCAAGGGCTGGAACTGGACCTCGCACAACCTGCGCGAGACTATCGACAAGACGCGCATTACGGGCTATGCCCAGTTCATTAAGGGACAGACCACCGAGTCGGTGCTCGACCCCGTGCTCGGATGGCAAGGATGCCTCAACACACTGGATGCGGCTCAGGGCTACAAGGTGCAGATGACCCAGGCTGCCGACATTACCCTGCGCGGCCATCTCTATGATGTGCTCCAGCCTGTCCATCTCCAGCAGGGTTGGAACTGGCTTGGTCTGCCTCTCTACAATGCCACAGCGCTCGAGACTGCGCTGCAAAACTATGGCCCCAGCGAGGGTGATATGATCGTGGGCCAGACCGCCTTTGCCACCTATGAGGGCGGCAAGTGGACCGGCGGTCTCACCACCCTGCATCCCGGCCAGGCCTACATGCTCAAGACCGGCACGGAGCAAGACCTCATGTGGAACTCACTCGCACAGGTGCGTCAGCGTCAGCGACGCTACCCCGCGCTTCAGTCCCCTGTTGATTCGCCCTGGGAGGTAGACATCCACGCCTGTCCCAATGTGATGGGTGTCATCGCTCAGACTGACCAGGACGACATCCTTGCCATCGCCGCCTTTGCCGGTGCAGAGTGTCGCGGTGTGGCCGAGGTAATCGACGGACAGTACCACCTGGCCATCCATGGCTTTGGCGGCGAAGCCCTGACCTTCCGCGCCATCACCACCGAGGGCGATGTGCTCGAGGCCCAGCAGCATCTCTCCTTCGCCCCGCTTGCTCTCGAGGGTAGCGGCACTGCGCCCTATCTCCTCTCGTTTGGTCAGACCGACCAGGTACAGACCATTGTGACAGAGGGCAGGGTAGTGCTCCGTCAGTATTTCTCGCTCAGCGGTCAGCCTCTGGCCCAGCCTCAAGGCATCTGCATCGAGCGCGTCACCTATGAGAACGGAAAGACAGTCGCCCACAAACATATTCTCCCCTAAATGAAACGTATCGTATTCCTCCTCACGGCCATCGTTCTGAGTGCTCGCCTGAGTGCTCAGGCGATGCCTACCATAGATATCGTGTATGATGGCGATGTCGCCCAGATCACCATCCCCGATGATGTGAAGGACGTCACCTCCACCGTCTCCGGGGCCTACGTCACGCTCATCAGTTTGACGACCACCACAGAGTATTGCTACCGCGTGAGCGGCACCTCGACCAATGGCCGCCTCTACATCCAAGGCAACTACAAACTGACGCTGCAGCTCGATGGGCTCATACTCTCGAATGCCGTCAACGACGCCGTCAATATCAATTGCGGCAAGCGCATCGCCGTGGTGCTCACCGATGGCACCATCAATACCCTCAGCGACGGCCTCGGGGCACAGAAGGCTTGCATGTACTTCAAGGGCCATCCCGAGTTTCAGGGCCAGGGTACGCTCAACGTGACGGGCCATACCGGCCATGCCATCTCGGCCAAGGAATATCTCGAGGTTAAGAGTGGCACCATCAATGTGCTCTCGGCCATCAAGGACGGTATCCACTGTGGCAAGGGTCTGCAGAACAGTGACAACAACTACTTCGAGCAGAAGGGTGGCGCTGTCAATATCGACCACGTGGGCGGCGACGGCATCGACAGCGACGACTTTGGTACCGTCAAAATCAAGGATGGCGAACTCAACATCACGGTGCGCGAGGATGGCGGCCGCGGCATCAAATGCGACAGCGTGATGACCGTCACTGGCGGCGATGTCAACATATCGCTCCTGGGCGGTACGCTCATCACACCGGCCGTCGACACCACGCCCGCCGACACCTCGCGCTGCATGGCGCTCAATGTGGGCGAAGACTTCACTATGACCGCAGGCAACATCCACATCGATATGGTCAATGATGAGGCCAAGGCCTACAAGGTGAAGGGCACCATGAACGTCGACCAGCATGGCATGCTCTCCATCTCGGGCCACCACTTCGAGACCAGCGTGGCCGACTATCGCTACGACATGCAGACCTACGTCAGTATCGTCAAGGACGGCACCCCCATCACCGACTATGCCAACTATCAGGTGGGCTTGGTCTACGGCAACGAGTCGCGCGGACAGGGTGAGGTCATCATCGCTCCGGGCAACAATCCCTTCATCACCATGCGTCTGCGCAGCAATGCCCTGACCAACCAGTACTGGATATACGTCTACGATGCCTCCTCGGGCCGAGCCTATCGTGCCACCAAGGCCATCGCCTTCAAGGACAACACCACGCTGGGCCTGCCCTCAAAGCCCGAGCCCTACCGCATCATCCACTACGACATCGACGACAACAGCCAGGTGGACATCGCCGATGTGGCCACCCTCGTGGAGATACTCAACAAGCGCCGCACTGACTCCAAGCAGGTGGCCGACGTCAATGGCGATGGCCTCAAGGATGCCCTCGATGTGGAGAGCCTCTGCGAGAAGGTGAAGAGAAAGTAGGCTGTGGGAAAGGGTAATTAGTCTTATTAGCCCAATTAGTCCAATTAGTCCAATCAATAACATTCAATGATATGAAAAGAATCCTCTTAGCATCGGCTCTCGCCATGGGAGCCACCCTCAGTCAGGCCCAGCGTATGATTACCCCCTCTATGCTGGCCAGCATGCAGCAGATGGAGCAGACCGCAGCCGACAAGGCGCTGCGCAATGCCATCTCCGCCAATCCCATCAGCAAGATGGCTGTCAACATGGAGCAGTCTGCTGATGTCGATACCTACTTCAGCATCGACATCAAGAACACCGGCGTGACTAACCAGGAGAGCTCCGGCCGCTGCTGGCTCTTCACCGGCACCAACGTGCTGCGCCACAAGGCCATGAAGAAGCTTGGCATCACCGGCTTCATGTTCTCTCACAACTACCTCTTCTTCTACGACCAGCTCGAGAAGTCCAACCTCTTCCTCCAGGGCATCATCGACACCCACAAGGAGGACCTCGACAGCCAGCAGGTGCAGTGGCTCTTCAGCAATCCCCTCTCGGATGGAGGCACCTACACCGGTGTGGCCGACCTCGTGAGCAAGTACGGCCTTGTGCCCAAGGACGTGATGCCTGAGACCTATGTGAGCAACAACACCAACGAGTTTTGTTCGCACCTCAAGCGCAAGCTCCGCGAGTGTGGCATCCTGCTCCGTGAGGCAGCTCTGGCAGGCAAGAGCCAGGTGCAGCTCGAGGAAATGAAGGTGGAGCAGCTCAAGACCGTCTATCGCATGCTCACTCTGGCCTATGGTGTGCCCCCACAGCAGTTCACCTGGGCCCCCAAGAAGGACGGACGTGCCGTGGGCGAGGCCAAGACCTACACCCCCATGTCGTTCTACCGTGAGGTGTGTGGCACCGACGACGACCTCAATGCCGACTACGTGATGCTGATGAACGACCCCAGCCGTCCCTACAACAAAGTGTATGAGATAGACTACGACCGCCACGTCTACGATGGTCACAACTGGCTCTACCTCAACCTCGACATCGAGGACATCAAACCTCTGGCCATCGCCTCGCTCAAGGACAGCACCCAGATGTACTTCAGCTGCGATGTGGGCAAGTTCCTCAACCGCACCAACGGTGTGCTCGACATGGCCAACTACGACTACGAGTCGCTCCTTGGCACCACCTTCCGCATGACCAAGAAGCAGCGCATCCAGAGCCACGACTCGGGTTCTACCCACGCCATGACACTCATGGCCGTCGACCTCGACTCCAATGGTAAGCCCACCAAGTGGAAGGTGGAGAACAGCTGGGGCCCCACCTACGGCCACCAGGGCCACTTAATCATGACCGACGAGTGGTTTGACGAGTACATGTTCCGTGTAGTGGTTCACAAGAAGTACTGCACCCCCGAGATTCTCAAGCTCCTCAAGCAGAAGCCCATTCGCCTGCCCGCCTGGGACCCCATGTTCATGGGCGAGGAGTAATCCCTTTTTTCGCATACATAACGAGGCGAGGTCCCCATCGTGGGGCCTCGCCTCGTTTGATATATATGGAACGTCTCGTTTGATATATATGGAACCATAATCCCCTTCCCCTTGTGTGTGCGTACAAAAAAGGTGTGCCACGGATGGCACACCTAATTATGAGTGGTGAGAGGTAGAACGTCCTTACTTAGCGCCAATCTCCTTGATGAGGTTGCTGGCGTGGCCCCACTTGTCGATGAGGAAGAGCACGTAGCGGATGTCCACACCGATGCAGCGCTGGAAGCGGCTGTCGAAGAGGATGTCGCCCGACATAGCCTCCCAGTTGCCGTCAAAGGCCAGACCGATGAGTTCGCCCTTGCCATTGAACATGGGGCTGCCTGAGTTGCCGCCGGTGATGTCGTTGTTGGAGAGGAAGCAGAGCTGCATCTCGCCTGTATTCTTGTCTGCATAGGGACCGAAGTCGCCCTTGCGGATGAGGTTGGCGATGTCGTCCTCCATCTCGTAGTCGGGGTTCTGCTTGCCCTGAGCCACCTTGTCGAGCAGGCTCTGCGCATTGGTGTAGTAGTTGTAGTGTGTGCCGCTGGCGGTGTAGTCCTGGATGATGCCGTAAGAGCAGCGCATGGTGAAGTTGGCGTCCGAGTAGTGAGGCAGTTCGAAGTCCTTCTCGAGGATGGCCTGTGTGAGGAGGCGCTCATCGTTTTCCACGGGGGTGAAGTCGTTGGAGAGCACGCTGCGTGCTGCCATGAGGCTGCTGTAGAACTTGATAGCGGGGTCGAGGCTGAGAGTGCTGTCGTTCATCTCCTTGATCTGCTCCCAGGCGTTGGCCTTGAAGAGTACGCTCTGCGAGAAGATGTCGTGAGCATAAGCCTTGTAGTCGCCGTCGTAGTCAGCGCGCACCACGTCGATGCACGAGGGCTGATACTTGGTGATCACCTTGTTGGCAAAGTTCTCCAGCAGGGCAGCCATCACCTCCTCGTCCACGCGGGCATCGTAGTCCTTCATGAACTCATCCCAGCTGGTCTTGTAGCTGGCCATGGCGTCTGCCGAGGGAGCCTTCAGGGCGCGCTGTGCGAGAGCAGCCAGTGTGGTCATCTCGATGCCGCGGAAGGTCTCGTTGAAGTACACACCCGAGCGGATCATGCTCTTGCGCTTCTGGTAGTTTTGCTCGAGGCGGACGAGCATGCTGTCGAAGCGCTCGGTGCGCTCCTTGTCCTGGCGTACCCATGCCATGATGTCGGCCTCCTTTTGGCGCTTCTCAGCCACGACGCCGAGCTCGCGCAGCGCCTTGTTCATACCGATAGAGTTCTTCCAGTAGTTGGAACTTGAGGCAAACTTAGAGGCATACTTGATGTAGATCTCGCGGTCCGACTTCATCCAGCGGGTCCAGATGTCCTGCTTCTTGCCGCGCACGTCGATGCGGGGATTGTTCTCGCTGTTGATGCGCTCCTCGATGCCATAGCTCGAGAGGTAGCGGTCGGTGCTGCCTGGGTAGCCGATGGTCATGCAGTAGTCGCCCTGCTGGTAGCCCTGGAGGCTCACCTTAGCATAGCGCTTCACCTTGAGGGGCTTGTTCTTGGGGCTATACTCAGCGGGGTTGCCATTCTTGTCGGCATAGATGCGGAAGACGGAGAAGTCGCTGGTCTGGCGGGGCCACATCCAGTTGTCGGTGTCGCCACCAAACTTACCGAGGGTCTGTGTGGGTGTGAAGACGAGGCGGATGTCGCGGTAGGTCTTGTAGGAGCAGATGTAGTAGGCATTGCCGCCATAGAAGGGGCGCACGGTGTAGTCGAGCTTAGAGTTCTTGGCCTTATACTCCTTCTCGATGGTGTTGCAGATAGAGTCGATGGCCACGGCGTCGTTGGCCTCGATGAAGCCCTCGAAGCGTGCGGTCACGTCCTCCACATTCTGGAGCAGACGCACGAAGAGACCCTCGGCGGGGAGTTCCTCGCTATACTTGCGAGCCACGAATCCGTCCTTGAGGTAGTCGTGCTCGGTGGTGCTCAGGGCTTGGATGTTGCCAAAGCCACAGTGGTGGTTGGTAAACACGAGACCGTTGGGGCTCACGATGACGCCCGAGCAGAAGTCGCCGAAGTCTACGACGGCATCCTTGAGCGAGGTGCCCGATGTGGTGCTGTAGAGCTGCTGGGGAGTGAGTTGCAGACCGAGTTTCTTCATCACCTCGGCGGTGCGTGGGTCGATGTGGCTAAGCATCCACATGCCCTCGTCGGCCTTGCCGACCATGGCGCTCAGCATGAGGAGCGCAGAGAGAATGATTTTCTTCATAGATGATACTGAGTCCCCCGCCATCGCCTCCCGTTGGAGGCAGGCTGGGGGAGATTAATGATTGATTATTTGATTGGAGTAATTGGTCTAATTGGTCTAATGGGCCTAATTGGTCTAATAGGACTAATTGCCTTGGCAGGGTGCCCCCCCCCTTTTTTTATTTCTTCTTGGGGAATCGACGGGCCCATCCCTCCTCGCTGAAGTCGGGCTCCTCGCCCTTGAAGTCCTTGGCGGCGCGGTCGGGGTTGAGGAATTTCATCCAGTCCTCCTTGGCATACTTCTTGCCTCGGGGGGCGGTGTAGCCTCTCTCCTCGCGGCTGGGCTTGTCTTTCTTAGGTTTTAGGTCGCTTCGCTTTTTGGGTTTTAGGTCGCTTCGCTTTTGGGGTTTTAGGTCGCTTCGCTTTTTGGGTTTTAGGGGTTTTGCTCCCTTGTCGTCGGCCGATGCCTCCTCGATGCTGACGAGGCGTCCCTTGACCTTGACGCCCTGGAAGCTGCTGATGACCGTGTCGGCATCTGCCTCGGCCACCTCGAGGAAGGAGTAGCTCTTCATGAGGTCGATGCGGCCTATCTCCACCTTGCCCTTGACGTGCTTGTTGATGAGGCCGATGATCTCCTTAGCGTAGAATCCGTCCATCTTGCCCACGGTGATGAAGAGGCGCTTGTAGCCCTCCTCGGCCACGTGGCCATTCTTCTTGCGGCCCTTCTTGCCCTCACCGTCGCTGTGGCTGGCGGTGACTTCCTGTATCTCGGGGGCGTTGGCATAGTACTGCAGGAAGCGTCCGAACTCACGGCTCACGAGGCGCTTGATGAGGTCCTCCTTGTCGAGCCACTCCCAGCGCTTGGTCACCTCGGGCATAAACTGTGCTATCTCCTCCTCGTCGACCTCCACGCGCTCGATGTCGTCGATGACGTGGTAGAGCTGCTTGGCGCATATCTCCTTGGGTTCGGGCAGTGTGCCCTTGACGAATTCCTTCTGTATGACCTTCTCCACGAGGCGTATCTTGCCCTTCTCGCGCTGGTGCACGATGCAGATGGAGGTGCCCTTCTTGCCTGCGCGTCCGGTGCGGCCCGAGCGGTGGGTGTAGTTCTCGGTGTCGTCGGGCATGCCATAGTTGATGACGTGCGTCAGGTCGTTGACGTCCAGACCGCGTGCTGCCACATCGGTGGCCACGAGAAGCTGGGTGCGATGCTGGCGAAACTTCTGCATCGTCAGGTCGCGCTGCTGCTGACTGAGTTCGCCGTGGAGGGCATCCGCATTGTAGCCGTCTCGGATGAGATTGTCGGCCACCTCCTGGGTCTCAGCACGTGTGCGGCAGAAGATGATGGCGTAGATACGGGGATAGTAGTCCACGATGCGCTTCAGGGCGAGATACTTGTCGCGGCTGTGCACCATATAATATATGTGGTTGACGCTCTCGGCTCCCTCGTTGCGGCTGCCCACCTGTATCTCGCTCTTGTCGCGCAGATAGTTGTTGGCGATGCGCTCTATCTCCTTGCTCATGGTGGCGGAGAAGAGCAGGGTGCGGTGATGCTCGGGCACACGCGAGAGGATGGTGTCGATGTCCTCCTGAAATCCCATGGAGAGCATCTCGTCGGCCTCGTCGAGCACCACATATTCAATCTGGTCGAGCTTGGCGGCACCGCGCTTGCAGAGGTCGATGAGTCGGCCTGGTGTGGCCACGATGACGTCCACGCCATGGCGCAGCGCACGTATCTGAGGCTCGATGTTGGCTCCTCCGTAGACGGCCAGCACGCGGAGCCCGGTGAGATACTTGCCAAAGCCCTCGATGTCGTCGGCTATCTGGAGGCAGAGCTCACGGGTGGGTGAGAGGATGAGCGCACGTGGTGTGCCGCTGACCTTCTCCTGTGAGAGCAGGTGGAGCACGGGCAGACCATAGGCTGCCGTCTTGCCCGTACCGGTCTGAGCCAGCGCCACGAGGTCGCCCTTGGGCGCATCGGGCTGCTCATCAATGAGGAAGGGGATGACCGCCTCCTGGATGGGCATGGGGTGTTCGTAACCTTGTTCGGTAATGGCTTGGAGGATAGAACTCGAGAGTCCCAGTTCTTCGAATGTCTTCATTAATTGCTTCTTTACTGAGTCATAGTTATAGACTTCTTGTCTATAAATCAGCTGCAAAGGTACTACTATTAATTAATACTTTAGCGATTTGCGATTTACATTTTTTGAGGTATTAGGTTTTAGGTCGCTTTGCTCTTGGGGTTTTAGGTTTAACAACGGAAAAAACAGAAAGATATTTTTCCGTTCGTTCTGTTGTTCCCCAAATTTAGAGACTGGTTTTTCCCGGTAAGCGTGAAAAATACGTATCTTTGCTGTCCTAAAACCAAAAGAAACGTTCAGTATGCGTAAAGTAGTAGCGATGGGTGAGACCATCATGGATATTCTCTTCAAGAACAATCAGCCCGTGGCCGCCGTGCCCGGAGGCAGCAGTTTCAATTCGATGGTGAGCATCGGCCGCAGCCACTTGCCCTGTGCCTTTGTGGGCTACACGGGTGGCGACTATGTGGGGCAGCAGATAGTTGACTTCATGCACCTCAATGGCATCTCGACCGACTATTTCGAGGTGCGACAGGGGGAGAAGAGCGCCCTCTCGCTGGCCTATCTCAACGAGGACGGCGATGCCAACTACGTGTTCTACAAGGATGCGCCCCGCCCCTCGGCTACAGCCCCCGTGCCTCAGCTCGAGGCCGACGACGTGCTCCTCTATGGCAGCTACTTTGCCATCTGCGAGGGCATGCGCGGTTTGGTCACCGAGGTGCAGCGCCGTGCCCGCGAGGCCAATAGCATCGTCTACTACGACCTCAACTTCCGCCGCAGCCACCAGCACGAGCTCGATGTGCTCCTGCCCGTCATCCATGCCAACTTCTGCCTGAGCACCATTGTGCGCGGTTCGGCCGACGACTTCGACATCATGTATGGCACCCGCGATGCCGAGGAGATATATCGCCAGCACATACAGCCCTACTGCCCCCTCTTCATCTGTACAGCGGGTGGGGGCCGCATCGTGGTGTGCACTCCCGGGCAGACCTTCACCTTCGAGGCGCCCCGCATCGACGATGTGGTGAGCACCGTGGGCGCCGGCGACAACTTCAATGCCGGCTTCATCTGCGGACTGCTTCGCTACGACATCCGTCGCGACGACCTCCTCAGTCTCGACCGCCAGGGCTGGCAGCAGCTCATCGACCTCGGCTGTCAGTATGCCGGCGAGGTGTGCCGCAGCACGGACAACTATATCAGCATATCAGCGCTCGGGGGGCGCTGACAGTAGTTCACCAGATACACTTTCTCGGTGGCTCGTGTCAGGGCCGTGTAGAGCCAGCGGTAGTAGTCGGGGCCCAGCATGTCGTCGGTGAGGTAGCCCTGGTCGATGTAGACGTGCTGCCACTGTCCGCCCTGAGCCTTGTGGCAGGTCATGGCATAGGCATGCTTAATCTGCAGGGCATTGTAGTAGGGGTCCTCGCGCAGGCGCTTCATGCGGTCGCGCTTGTTGGTCAGTTCGGGATAGTCCTCCCACACCTCGTGGAAGAGTTTGTCCTGCTGCTCACGCGTCAGGGCCGGAGCCTCGCTCTGCAGCGTGTCCATCAGCACCACGGTGTCGAGCTCGATGTCGTCGTAGTCGGGGAAGGTGAGTGTGGCATCGGCAAAGTGGAACCCATAGAGTTCGCGCTCGTTGCGTATGCGCCTCACCACGGCCACATCGCCATTGGCTATGAAACTACTGTTGCGCTTCCCCTTCGCCCCTTCGTGCTGGGGCGCGAGCTGATAGTAGTAGTTGTTCTTTACTATCAGCACGCGATCCGAACTCGAGAGCAGTTCTTCGTAGTCGAAGATGCGGGCGCGTATACCATTATTATATATATTGGCACGCTTGTTGGAGCGCGTGATGACGATGGTCTGGTCGCGGCCACACCGGTAGTAGCTCTGCTCCAGGGCCTCGATAAGTTCGCTGCCCATCACAATCTCGATGTCGGCAAAGCCCTTGACCTCGAGGCGGGGCATGTCGTAGACGTCCTCCCAGCGGAGCTTCTCGCGCAGCTGGGTGGCATTCCACAGGATGCCCGCCTCGGCGTCCTGGCGCACCACCTGTGTGAGCGCTGCCTCGTGGATGTCGAGCCCGTAGCCGCTCAGGGCATCAGCCTCGAGGGCCATGCTCATCTCCTCGCCCACGGGGGAGAGCTGAGCAGAGTCGCCGATGAGCATCAGGCGGCACCCCTCCGCGCCGTAGACATAGTGTATGAGGTCGTCGAGCAGGCGGCCCGTGCCAAACATACTCCCGGACAGTCCGTCGTTGGCTATCATCGACGCCTCGTCGACGATGAAGAGCGTATGCTTGTGCAGGTTGACATCAGCCTGAAAGGTGTCCATGTCCACCATGCTCTTCTGCCGATAGATACACCGGTGGATGGTGTGTGCAGGCTGGCCGGCATAGAGCGCAAACACCTTGGCGGCACGGCCCGTGGGAGCCAGGAGCACCGCAGACTGTTGCAGCTGCTTGAGGGTCTTGACTAATGCTCCCACCAGCGATGTCTTGCCCGTACCGGCATAACCGCGCAGCAGGAAAAGGCTCTCGCCATTGCGCGAGAGCAGAAAGTCCTCCCATGCCCGCACCACATTTGCCTGGTCGGAGGTGGGCGAATGAGGGAAGTTTTGCAGAATAAGGGCTCCTAATTCGGGCGTATTCATCTTTTTTTAGTAAAAAGTTGACCGAAATATCGGTTTTTAGAATAATTTATTTTACTTTTGCGTTGCGAATATAATAAATAAAATTCAAATACAACATGGGAAACGTAGTATTAATCGTAGCTGAAATCATCTTGTTGATGGTAGCTATTCGTTATTTTGTACAGAAGAAGTTTGCTAACGGCGTGTTGGCAATCTGTGTTGGTGCCCTTCTGGCATTGTGTATGTGGAGCATCACCGATGAGGAGAACTTCAACGCTCAGGTGGCTGACCGCGAGACCGTAGTTAAGCAGCGTCTTGGCCAGATCCGTATTGCCGAGGAGGCATACAAGGAGGCTCACAATGATGAGTATGCAGCTACATTCGAGGATTTGATCGACTTTATCAAGAATGGTCGTGTGTATGAGGTGAACAAGGAGGGCGTCCTCTCTGAGTTCCAGCAGCAGGAAGGCTGGACAGACTCATCAGCCGCTGCACGCGTATATCAGATTAAGAAGCAGTATGCCGGCGACGAGGCTGCCATCAGCGCAGCTATCCAGAAGGAGCTCCAGGGTTTCCGCATTGATACCGTATGGAAACCTGCCATCGAACTCTTTGCTGACGTCAAGGACTTCTGCGTGGATTCACTCTCTAAGATCCCCTTCTCAGGTGGTGAGGAGTTTGAGCTCTCTGCTTGCCAGGACAGCACCCGTTCGGGTATGAAGATTCACATCATGCAGTGTGCTGCTCCCGACGCCAGCTTCCTCAAGGGCATGGGCGTACGTGGCCAGCGTGTGATGCAGGACCGTGCAGAGTTCGCTATGTCGCGCAATGCTTACTGCGGATTGAAGATTGGTTCGGAAACAGCTGACGAATGGAATAACAATGGCGGTAATTGGGACCAGTAACATATTGCAGAATCATAGTTTATCCATCCGCATCCATGCGGGTGGATTTTCTTTTATTATAGCCGACGCCTCGACCTCACAGTTGTGGCGTCGCAGCGACTTTGTGCTCTCTGAGGGCGAGGTGCTGGCCCAGAAGCTGGAGCATGCCCTCATCAGCATTGCCCAGCAGGTCTTTGCCAGTGTGCAGGTGGTCGTGGAGAGTCCTTGCACCCGTATCCCCCTCGAGGAGTTTCGCCGCGACGAGCTCGCCACGCTCTACATGGTGGTCTTCCCCGACGCCGACCTCAAGGCCAACGACCTCTGCTACACCATTCTGCCACGCCTGGAGTCGGCCGAACTCTTCATCGTCGACCAGGAGGTGCGCAAGGTGGTGTCGAGAGTCTTTCCCACCGTTCGCTTCCAGAATGTATGCGGCACCGTGCTCGAGCGCATCATGGACCACCACCACGAGTCGCTCATGCCCGTGCGTGCCCTCTATGCCTATCTGACCGACGACATGCTGCTGCTCTGCTCCGTGGGCGACAGCCGCATAGAGTATGCCAACAACTTCGTGGCTGTGGGCGAGGCTGAGTGGCTCTACTTCACTCTCTACACCTGGAAGACGCTGGGCCTCGATGCCCACACCGACCGTCTCATCCTGGCCGGCCATGCTGCCTCGGTGCAGGCGTTGCGCTCTGCAGCGCGCGAGTATATACGCAATATCGAGGAGGCAGACGAGCTCTCCCTCTGAGCCTCCCCGCCTCACACATTATTTCCCCAAGACAAACTATGCGCGTAATAACAGGTAAATACAAGGGGCGCCACTTTGATGTGCCCCGCTCGTTCAAGGCACGTCCCACGACCGACTTTGCCAAGGAGAACCTCTTCAATGTGCTCAATGGCTACCTCGACTTCGAGGAGGGCCCTCGTGCGCTCGACCTCTTCTCGGGCACGGGCAGCATCACGCTCGAGTTGCTCTCGCGAGGTTGCTCGCAGGTCGTCTCGGTCGAGAAGGACCGCCTCCACCACAGTTTCATCCGTGGTTTCCTCCAGAAGCTCGGCGACGAGGCCGGCGTGGCCGTCTGCGGCGATGTGTTTCGCTACATAGCCCGCTGCAATGAGCGCTTCGACTTCATCTTTGCCGACCCTCCCTACCAGCTGGAGAATCTCGACGAGATACCCACCCTGGTGATGAACCAGGGCATACTGGCCGAGGATGGCCTCTTCGTGCTCGAGCATGGCAAGTCCTACGACTTCTCCGACGATCCACACTTCGTGGAGCACAGAGCCTACGGCAGCGTCAACTTCAGCTTCTTCAAGTAAATCTATATGATACGTCCTACCCCGGTCTTCCCGAGGTAGGATTTTTTTGTTTGTCTCTGGGGTAACAACGGAATGAGCCGAGAAAATCCCCAGCAGTTTCCCCCGCCAAGCGTGCTTAGTTGGCGCGTGTGTGCTGGTCAGTTGGCCGACAAATGCTGGATAGTTGGCGGGCAAGAACGGACTCATAGCCCTGTGTGGTATGCACAGCGTAGCGTCTGTTTTATCCCCCCATGCATTACTCCAAAAAGACCCGGGTTTCAGCACCAGTGAGACCCGGGTTTCATCGTGACAGAACCCGGGTTTCATTACGCTGAGACCCGGGTCTCGCTGAGTGCGAAACCCGGGTCTCTCCGTCGTGGGATGTCCCCGTATGATTAGCCCTGCAGGTAGAAGTCGAGCATGTCGTTGATCTCCTCGCGAGTGGCTGACTGGTTGATGCGTATGTCGCCCACTTCGCCCAAGAGGGTGAAGTTGATGATGCCCGAGGTGTTCTTCTTGTCGTGGGTCATGAGCTGGTAGAGGCGGTCGTACTGCTTGCAGTCGAAGGCAAACTGACCATAGTGGTGGCGTATGAACTGCACGGCCTGGCGGAGGCGCTGCTGAGGGAAGCCCACCTTGACGACGCTCAGGAAGAGTTCGCAGATGAGGCCCCATGCCACGGCATAGCCATGGAGCACGGTGCGCTGCTGAGCCATGGCGAGGCTTTCGATGGCATGGCCTGCGGTGTGGCCCAGGTTGAGGGCCTTGCGGATGCCGTGCTCGAGGGGATCCTCGGTCACGACGCGCTCCTTGACGGCCACACTGGTGGCCACCATCTGGGTGAGGCGGGCATAGTCGATGTTGTCGAGGTCGAAGCTGAGGAGCTCGTTCCAGTGCTCCTCGTTGCTGATGAGTCCGTGCTTGAGCATCTCGGCATAGCCCGAGAGGATGTTGGGATGGTCGAGTGTGCGCAGGAAGGTGGCGTCGAGTATGACCGAGTCGGAGCAGTTGAAGACGCCCACCTCGTTCTTCAGTCCGCCGAAGTTGATGCCCGTCTTACCGCCCACTGAGGCGTCGACCATGGAGAGCAGGGTGGTGGGTATGTTGATGAAGTGTATGCCGCGCTTGAAGGTGCTGGCTGCAAAGCCACCCAGGTCGGTCACCATGCCTCCACCGAGGTTGATCATCAGCGAGTGGCGTGTGCCGCCTCCCTGCTGCAGTGCCTCCCACACGTGGGTGAGGCTCTCCAGCGTCTTGTTGTCGTCGGTGGCTCCGATGGTAATCATCTGTGCGCCCTCCACGCAGGGCATGTGGGCAATGACGGGCCAGCAGAGGCGCAGTGTGGTCTCGTCGGTGAGTACAAACAGTTTGTCGTGCTCACAGGCGGCAATGGCTTCGGTGAGGCTCTTCTCGATATCTTGGCTGATGATGACTTTCTGCATGTTAGGAGTTTTTAGGTTTTAGGTGGTGGGTTTTAGGTGGCTTTTTACAACGAAATGAACGGAAAAATATTTTTCTGTTTGTTCCGTTGTTAAATCTACAACTTACAACTTTAAAAGCGCAGCGACCTACAAAAGTGTGGCAAAAGTACTACCATTTGCCCAAAGGTGCAAGCATAATCCGCCAAAATGCAATAACTTTGCAGCGGTTTTTTAAACCATGGCGCACATGTGGCGTCATAAATTGTGAGTTTTTAAGGTATAAAGGTATAACAACGGAACAAACAGAAAAAATTGTTATTCCGTTCTTTCCGTTGTTTAATAACTAATAATCATAGCCCGCTTTGAGGTCCTCCCCCTTAGGGGAGTTAGAAGGGGGCTTTAAATAAAAGATAAATGAAACGATCCCTTTTTGCCCTCTTGCTGCTTTGTCTGAGCACCATCGCATGGGCACAGAAGTTCACCGTCAAGGGCACGGTGATTGAGAACGACAGTCGCGAACCCGCCTATGCTGCCTCGGTGGCGCTGCTCAAGGCCGCAGACAGTGTGTCGGTGGCAGGCATTGCCGTCAAGGACGACGGCACCTTCCAGCTTGGCACATCCAAGCAGGGCGACTACATCCTCCGCATTGTATATATGGGCTTCAAGACCTATTACAAGGCCCTCACCCTCGACAAGCAGACCAAGACCATCGACCTCGGCCAGATAGTGCTCGAGGAGAACACCCGTGTGCTCAAGGACGCACAGGTGACGGCTATGGCCGCACAGGTGGAGGTCAAGGCCGACACCTTCATGTACAACGCCGATGCTTACCGTCTGCCCGAGGGAGCCAGCCTCGAGGAGCTCGTGCGTCAGTTGCCCGGTGCAGAGGTGGGCGACGACGGTACGCTCAAGATCAATGGCAAGACCGTAAGCAAGATTCTGGTCAAGGGCAAGGAGTTCTTTGGCAACGACAAGGACATGGCTCTCAAGAACCTCACCAGCAAGATGGTGCAGAAGATCAAGGCCTACGACAAGAAGTCGGACTATAGCCGCATCACTGGTATCGACGACGGCGAGGAGGAGACCGTGCTCGACCTTACCATCAAGAAGGGTATGGGCGAGGGATGGAACGTCAACGTCGACGCAGCTGCCGGTAAGGCCCGCCAGGACAAGATACCCGGCGAGACCAACCAGATCAAGTTGCCCAGCCCCCTCTACAGTTTCAATGTCAATGCGAGCCGCTTCACCGACAACCTTCAGCTCATGCTCATCGCGAGCCGCAACAATATCAACAACGGTTCGGGCCGCTGGGGCGGATTTGGCAATGCCAGCGGTGTGACCACCACCATGATGACGGGTCTCAACGTCACCTGGGCCAACGACAAGAAGAAGGGTGATGCAGGCTTCCTCGAGGTGGGCGGCAATGTGCGCTACAACTCCCGCGAGTCGCTCAGCCTCGGTGTGAGCAACAGCGAGACCTTCCTGAGCAGCACCACGAGCAGCTTCCGCAATGCCCGTTCGCGCTCAGAGAACAACAACTACAACCTCAATGCCGATATGCGCCTCGAGTGGAACCCCGACAGCCTGACTACCATCATTGCGCGCCCCAGCTTCTCTCACTCGCAGAGCGACAACATGAGCGTCAGCACCAATGTCACCTTCAACTCCAACCCCTATGACCTGACCGACAATCCTCTGGGCAACTATGAGGATGACAACCTCTTCGCGGGCAATGAGATACGCGTCAACAGCGAGAAGCGTGAGAACCGTGGCGAGGGTAAGTCCAATTCGGGCAACATCTCCGTGCAGGCCAGTCGTCGTCTGGGACGCCCCGGACGTAGCATCTCGGCCGATGTCAATGCCAACTACAGCAAGTCGGACAACGAGAGTTTCACATGGTCGCGCATCAAGTACTACCAGCAGACGGGGCAAGACCGCTTGCAGGACCGCTACACGGTCACTCCCTCCAAGAGTTGGGCCGCACAGGGACGACTGAGCTACACCGAGCCCATCACACGCAACCTCAACCTCCAGCTCAGCTATCAGTACCAGCGCCGATTCTCCGACAACGACCGCTCTATGTACAATCTCGACAGCCTCCTCAACCGTAGCTACCCCACCTTCGACTCCGGCAACCCCATCACCGAGGCTCACCTCTACGACATCTTCACCAATGGCATCAACCCTGACAATGCCTTTGCCGGGGGCATCGACTGGCGCAGTGTCACCCGCGATATCCTCAACAGCCAATATGCCACCTATGAGGAGAACAACCACAACGCTCAGGCTATGTTCCGCTACACCAACAAGCTCGAGAATGGCCAGGAGCTCCGCTTCAATGCCGGTGTGTCGTTCCGCCCCCAGAGCACACTCATGAACTACCACAAGGGAGGCATCGACACCACCGTGACCCGCACCACCGTCAACTGGGCCCCACGTGTCAACCTGCGCTGGAAGATCAGCAAAGTCAGCCAGGTCCGTGTGCACTACAATGCCCGCATGTCGCAGCCCAGCATGACGCAGCTCATGGAGGTGATGGACGACAGCAATCCTCTCAGCATCTCCACCGGTAATGCCGGTCTGCGCAGCAGCTGGAGCAACGACGTCTTCATGGAGTACAATGGTTACCGCACTGCCTCGCAGACCAGCTGGGCAATACGTGGAGGCTACAACAACACCAAGAACAGCATCGCCACGGCCAATATCTACGACGAGGTATCGGGTGTGAGCTACACCCGCCCCATGAACATCGACGGCAACTGGGGCACATGGGCCAACATTAACTTCAACACAGCCATGGGTGAGAAGAAGTACTGGAACTTCTCTAACAATCTCTCGGCCAACTACAACTACCGCCTTGGCTACATGCGCAGCAACACCGGTGGCGCACTCGCCATCCCCATGAAGGATGGACGCGTAGACATGGACGCTCTCTTCTCGCAGGTAGACCTCTCGCAGTTTGAGGCATCCACCAAGCAGACCGGCATCGGCGACAATATCCGCATCAACTATCGCAAGTCCTTTGGCGACGACTGGTCTATCAACTTCACTGCCCTTGCTGGCTTCAACTACAACCACTCGCGCAGCAAGCTCCAGCCCAACAACAATCAGGACTACTGGTCGTTCAATTATGGCGGCAATGCCACCATCATGTTCCCCTGGAGCGTCAGCCTCACCACCAGCGTCACCCAGCAGTCGCGCCGCGGTTTCGAGGACAAGGAGATGAACACCAACGAACTGCTCTGGAACGCCACCCTGCAGAAGTCCTTCCTCAAAGGCAAGGCTGCCACCATCAGCATCGAGTGGAACGACATCCTGCACCAGCGCAGCAATGTGAGCCGCACCATCAGCGCCATCTCGCGCACCGACACCTACAGCAGCAACATCAACAGCTACTTCATGGTACACTTCATCTACCGCCTCAAGCTTATGGGCGGCAAGGACTCGCGCCAGGGCCAGGGCTCCAATGGTCGTGAGGGCCGTGGTGGCTTCCCCGGAGGCAACTTCCCCGGTGGTGGTTTCCCCGGAGGTGGCTTCCCCGGTGGCCGTCCCTTCTAAGCCCGCACAGCCGATACAAGTATACAGCAAGCCCCAAGCAGCCGACAGTGTGCTGCTTGGGGCTTGCTGTTGATGACAGCGGACAACAGACAACGGACAACTCCCCTCGGGGAGGCTGGGAGGGGGGCTAAAACCACGACCTACGCTTGAAGTACCAGAAGAAGAGGAAGGTGACACCTACCGAGAGCAGCAGGGCCAGGGGGAATCCCCACACCCAGTTCTCCATACCGTTGATGAGGTTCATGCCAAACAGACTCGCCACGAGGGTGGGGAACATCAGGATAATCGAGATGCTCGTGAGCATCTTCATGACGTTACTCATGTTGTTGTTGATGATGTTGGCATAGGTATCCATCGTCGAGTCCAGAATGTTGGCATAGATGCTCGTCGTCTCGCGAGCCTGACTCATCTCGATGTTGACGTCCTCGATCATGTCGGCATCCAGTTCATCCACGGGGAGCTTGAACTTGAGTTTCGAGAGCAGATTCTCATTGCCTCGGATGGAGGTGATGAAGTAGGTCAGCGAGTCCTGCAGACGGCTCAGGCTAATGAGGTCGGTGTTGCTCACATTGCGGTCCAGGTTCTGCTTGGCCTTGTCTATCAATACGCTGATCTGCTTCAGGCGCTTCAGATACCACACGGCCGATGAGAGGAAGAGGCGGAACACCATATCCACCGAGTCCGTGAATCCCAGTCCGCGCTTCTGCTGGTAGGTGATAAAGTCGAGCATCATGTTGGTCTCGAAGTTGCACACCGTGATGCACACGTCGCCCTTGAGGATGATACCCAGGGGGATGGTGGTGTAGGGTGTACGCGAGCGCACCTCCTTGACGTAGGGGATACGCAGAATGATGAGTATCCATCCGTCGTCGATGTCGTAGCGGGCACGCTCGTCGGTATCCGCGATGTCGGAAATAAAGTAGTCGGGGATGTGGAGAGTCTTCTCCAGGAATTTGATGTCGTCCTCTGATGGGCATGTCACCTGCACCCAGCAGTTGGGCTGCCAACTGTCTATGGTGTGAAGGCCATGATTCGTGTTCCAGAATGTGCGCATTGGTCGTTCCTCCTTATGTTTGTTGAGACATGAGTGAGCATGTCCGGTGAGGAGCGTCCTGTGTGCATCCTCTCCGAACTATCGATTCATATTCTCCGCGTGATAGTCGTCCATGATGGGTTGTTACTTAGTTTCTCAAATTCGGCTGCAAAAGTACTCAAAACAAATGATATGCCCAAGTGTTTGATTGAAAAAGTTGCTACATCTGCTCTCGGGTACGAACAAAAAAAATCCCTACCGCATGCGCCGCGGTAGGGGGGGTATCGCATGAATAAGAAAATATTAAGGGGATGATATACCATGTGCCCCTGACTGGACGTTGTGCCTTCCAGGCACGGCACCCACATAGGGGCAAATCGTATATCTTTATATATTTTTATTTATTGATATTTTCCCAATCTCCCCGATAAACCATAATTTCTCCACAGCCCCTGAAGGGGGCTCCTAATATAGCGTAGGGG
>CALZKW010000006.1 GCA_945788095.1 uncultured Prevotellaceae bacterium
GCGCTTGTGGTGTGGATCCTTGCACCCCAGGTGCCACTTCGTTCGGCACCTGGGGCTACAGAAATATCGCCCTCCAGGCGAATGTCTCTGTTGGCGTTCCTGGTGTTCGATATTTATTCGTAGCCGCGCATTGTAGGTTATTTATAACAACAGAACGAACGGAATAATTATTTCTGTTTGTTCCGTTGTTCCTCAATCTCCCCCATAAACCATAATTACCCTCTCCATAAATGTTGGTTGAGCATTCATTCCCCGGCGTCTCTATGTGAATGTACTTTGTATTCATAAACTATGGAGCTTGTGCTCACAGACTATGGGTTCTGTCATCACAGACTATGGGTCTCACACTCACAGACTATGGGTTTTGTAAGCACAGACTATGGGTCTTATCAGCTCCAGATATGGGTATTTTCAGCCATTTAGGCACAAAAAAAAACTCCCGAACCTGAGGATCCGGGAGCCATATTGATAGCACATTGCGTGCTCGAAGTCTTTGTTTGTAGGTGCAAGATTAGTTCTTGAAGAAGTCCTTAACGGCCTCGTTGGGAACCATCTGCTCATCGAAGATGTAAGCACCTGTCTTGGGGCTCTTTACCATCTTGATAACCTTAGTGTAAGAACGGCCATCATTCTTGCCAGTCTGCAAGGTAGCCACAGTTTTCTTTGCCATTGTATTCTGTTTTTAAGGGGTATCTTACTTAATCTCCTTGTGAACAGTCATGCGCTTCAAGATAGGGTTGTACTTCTTGAGCTCGAGACGCTCGGGAGTGTTCTTTCTATTCTTTGTGGTGATGTAACGTGATGTGCCGGGCATACCACTTGCCTTGTGCTCGGTGCACTCGAGGATCACCTGAATTCTATTACCTTTTACTTTCTTTGCCATAATCTAATTCCTCCTCTTGATTAGCCGATTACACGAATAGATTTCCAGTCACAATAGCCCTTCTCAACTGCCTGTACGAGAGCTGCATCGAGACCAACCTTGTTGATCATGCGCAGACCAGCTGCAGAGATGTTGAGGCTAATCCAGCAATCCTGCTCTACATAGTAGAACTTCTTGGTGAACAAGTTTACATCGAAGGTACGCTTTGTACGACGCTTTGAGTGTGAAACGTTGTTACCACCCATGGCCTTTTTTCCAGTAATTTGACAAATCTTTGACATTTTACAATCTTTCTTTTTAGACCTATTCCAATAATTCTTTCCAAACGGCTGCAAAGATACTACTTAATTTGCATATACACAAATGTTTCCGTACAAAATGTGCATTTTCAGCGCATTATTGCATCGATACTCGACTATATGCGGGCTTTTCCATGCCACAGAAGTCCTGGTCGAGGTATTTGTAGTAGCCAGTGATGGCTATCATGGCGGCGTTGTCGGTGGTGAAAGAGAACTTGGGGATGTAGATCTTCCAATGGTACTTCTGGGCATACTCATGGAAGGCATTGCGCAAACCATTGTTGGCGCTCACTCCGCCGGCTACGGCCACGTGGCGTATCTTAAGGTCGCGTGCTGCAAGACGTAGTTTCTTCATGAGAATGTCCACGATGGTCTTCTCCAGACTGGCGGCAAGGTCCTCCTTGTGATGCTCGATGAAGTCGGGATCTTCCTTCACCCAGTCGCGAAGATTGTAGAGGAAGGACGTCTTGAGACCGCTGAAGCTGTAGTCGTAGTCCTTGATGTTGGGCTTGGCAAAGGTGTAGGCATTGGGATTGCCCTGACGCGCCAGGCGGTCGATGATGGGACCACCGGGATAACCCTGTCCCATCACCTTGGAACATTTGTCGATAGCTTCACCGGCAGCGTCGTCGATGGTCTGACCAATCACCTCCATGTCATTGTAGGCACGCACGAGGATAATCTGACTGTTGCCACCACTCACCAGAAGGCAGAGGAAGGGGAAGCGTGGTGCATGGTCGTCTTCCTCATTTTCCTTGATGAAATGGGCCAAAACATGACCCTGCAGATGGTTGACTTCAATCATGGGTATACCGAGCGAAGCCGCCAGTCCCTTGGCAAAACTGACTCCTACGAGCAGCGATCCCATCAGTCCGGGACCGCGTGTGAAGGCGATGGCTGACAACTGCGAACGCTCTACGCCTGCCTGTTTGAGAGCCTGGTCTACTACGGGTACGATGTTCTGCTGATGAGCACGGCTCGCCAGTTCGGGCACGACGCCTCCGTATGCTTCGTGCACTGCCTGACTGGCTGTGACATTGCTGAGCAACACGCCATTGCGAAGTACTGCTGCTGATGTGTCGTCGCAACTACTCTCTATACCTAATATATATATGTCCTTGTCCATGTCTGTAAGAGTCCCCCACTCCATTGCTGTACGCATAAAGCGGGGCATTGATTAGTGTGTCAGTATCTCGAGTCCATCCTCTGTCATGAGGTAGGTATGCTCCCACTGGGCGCTGTTGGATCCATCCTCGGTCAGGATAATCCATCCGCTCTCGTCTTCGGCATCCTCGCACACCTCCCAGTCGCCGGCGTTGACCATGGGTTCGATGGTGAAGACCATGCCTGGCACGAGGAGCATGCCGGTGCCCTTCTTGCCGTAGTGTACGATGTCGGGATCCTCATGAAATTGGTTGCCTACGCCGTGACCACAGAGATCGCGCACGACGGTGCATCCATTCTTATGCGCATGCTTGGCAATGGCGTTGCCGAGGTCGCCCACAAAGCAGTAGGGATGACAGACTTCCTCGCCTACCTTGAGGCACTCCCATGCGATGTCTACCAGGCGCTTGTCGGCCTCTGATACGTTGCCGATACAAAACATACGACTGGCATCTGCATAGTAGCCGTCGAGGATGGTGGTACAGTCGACGTTGATGATGTCGCCGTCCCACAGTTCCTCCTCATCGCTGGGGATACCATGGCATACCACATCATTGATGCTCGTGCAGCAACTCTTGGGATAGCCCTCATAGTTGAGCGGTGCGGGTATACCTCCATGCTTAATGGTGAAGTCGTAGACGAGGCGGTCTATCTCGCCTGTGGTCATGCCCTGACGGATATGCTCAGCCACATGGTCGAGCACAGCCGTGTTGAGAGCTCCGGCGCGGCGAATGCCCTCTATCTGTTCGGGAGTCTTAATGAGCTGGCGTGTGGGCACTTTCTTTCCTTTTTCCTGCCAAGCCATTATCTTCAGGTCCATCTCCGTGGGCTCTATGCCCGCGGGTACAAACCACTGTTCCTTCTTATTCTTCTTGCTCATGTATTGATAGGATTATGCTCTGGCTTCGGCAATATAGCCAAGGGCCTCGCGGCATTTGTCGGCAACATACTGCCAATCGCCAGCCTTGACGCGGTCGCCGGGGAAGAGTTTGCTACCCATACCTACGCAGTATACGCCTGCATCAAACCACTTCTTAAGGTTGTCCTTCTCGGGTGCTACACCACCAGTTACCATAATCTTCGACCATGGCATGGGAGCCTTCAATCCCTTGACCATGTTGGGACCATAGACATCGCCGGGGAAAAGTTTGGTGAGGTCGCATCCCAGCTCCTGAGCCTTGCCAATCTCGCTTACTGTGCCACATCCTGGGCAGTAAGGAATGAGACGGCGGTTGCAGACGGGGGCGATGTCGGGATTGAAGAGGGGACCGACGACGAAGCATGCACCGAGCTGAATGTAGAGAGCTGCAGTGGATGCATCCACCACACTACCTACACCAATGGCCAGTTCGGGACATTGGTTGGCTGCCCACTTGACGAGTTCACCAAATACCTCGTGTGCAAAGTCGCCACGGTTGGTGAATTCAAAGGCACGAACACCACCGTCATAGCAAGCCTTTACTACGTTCTTGCATGTCTCAAGGTCCTTGTGATAGAACACGGGCACCATAGGCGCCTCGGCTATCTTCTGCATTACTGCAATCTTATCGAATTTTGCCATATCATTGGGTTGGAACCTCAAGTGGTCCCCAATTTGTAAATTGTAAGTCGTAAAATTGTAATTGATAAATAAACTTATCTCTGCACGCGTCCGTTGGCATTACCCCCTGCGAGGGCTTCTACCTCCTCCACGCTGACGAGATTGAAGTCGCCATTGATGGTATGCTTGAGTGCACTGGCTGCTACAGCAAATTCAAGGGCTTCACCCTGGGTAGCCTTGGTGAGCAGACCATGGATGAGACCACCAGAGAATGAATCACCACCACCTACGCGATCAATGATGGGGTCGATGTCGTAGCGCTTCGACTGGTAGAATTCCTTGCCGTCGTAGATAAGGGCCTTCCAGCCATTGTGTGTGGCGCTGAATGACTCGCGGAGTGTGCTGACCACATACTTGAAACCAAACTCCTCCTTCATCTGGCGGAAGATGCCCTCGTAGCCGGCTGCGTCGGTCTTGCCACCCTCTACATCAGCATCGGGCTTGAAGCCCAGGCAGAGTTCGGCGTCTTCCTCATTACCGATGCATACATCTACGTACTGCATGAGGGGGCGCATCACAGAGATTGCCTTCTCGGAGGACCAGAGCTTCTTGCGGAAGTTGAGGTCCACACTGACCATCACGCCATGCTTCTTGGCTGCGATACATGCCAGGCGGAGACACTCAGCGCTGGCATCACTGATGGCAGGAGTGATGCCCGACCAGTGGAACCAGTCTGCACCCTCGAATATCTTGTCGAAGTCGAAGTCCTCGGGCTTTGCCTCGGCGATAGCAGAATGGGCGCGGTCGTAGATGACCTTGGACGGACGCATGCTGGCACCTGTCTCGGCATAGTAGAGACCTACACGCTCTCCGCCACGTGCAATGAAGTCGGTGTTGACACCATAGCGGCGCAGGGCATTGACGGCAATCTGACCGATCTCGTGCTTAGGCAGTTTGGACACAAAGTAGCAGTCGTGACCATAGTTGGCACAACTGACAGCCACGTTGGCCTCGCCGCCACCGGGGATGATACGGAATAACTCTGTCTGTATAAAGCGGTCGTTGCCCGCAGGAGAGAGGCGAAGCATAATCTCGCCCATGGTAATGATTTTAGCCATAGTATTGTGTGTATTTGGTATATTTACAAAGCAAAATTACGTATTTTTTGTGAAACCTGCCCGCTAAACGTAAAAAAAAGTGTATCTTCGCACCTAAGAAACAACATACTGATGAAGAAACACCGCATAGACACCCGTACTGGATTGCTGGCGCTGAGTCCGCTGGCAGTCTTTGTTGTGTTTTATCTTGTGGCAAGTATTGTGGCCGGCGACTTCTATAAAGTACCCGTCACGGTGGCGTTTCTTCTCAGTAGCATCTATGCCGTGGCTATATGCAAGGAGACGTCTGTGGATGAGCGTCTGAATATCTTCTCGCGTGGAGCAGGTCACAAGAATATGATGACCATGCTCTGGATATTCATCCTGGCTGGTGCGTTTGCCTCGTCGGCCAAGGCTATGGGAGCCATCGACGCCACCGTCAACCTCTGCCTGCATCTGTTGCCCAGCGAGATGATACTCTCCGGACTCTTCATAGCCAGTTGCCTGATATCGCTGAGCATCGGCACGAGTGTTGGCACCATCGTTGCCCTTGTGCCTATCGCTGCCGGTATGGCACAGAGTACGGGTACGTCTGTAGCCCTCCTGACAGCCATCGTGGTGGGTGGTGCATACTATGGCGACAACCTCTCCTTTATCTCCGATACGACTATCATGGCCACGCGCACCCAGGGATGCCGCATGAGCGATAAGTTTGCTGTCAACTCCACCATCGTATCGCCAGCTGCCATCCTCTGTTTTATCATCTATATCTTTATGGGCTACGACACACAGGTGCCACAGACCATACCCGCAGTGGAGTGTCGCCGTGTCATCCCCTACTTTGCCGTACTCTTCTCGGCCATCATGGGGCTCAATGTCATGCTCGTATTGCTGCTGGGCATCGTGCTGACACTCATCATCGGTATGATAAGCGGAGCCTATGACATCTACGGATGGCTGGCATCAATGGGCGAAGGCATCATGGGCATGAGCGAACTCATCATCGTGAGCCTTCTCGCAGGCGGTCTGATAGAGATGGTGCGCCATGCAGGTGGCATCACCTTCATCATCGAGCGCCTCACGGCTCATATCCGTGGCAAGCGAGGTGCTGAGATGTGTATCGGTATGTTGGTATTCCTGACCAATCTCTGTACGGCCAACAACACCATAGCCATTCTTACTGTAGGTCCGTTGGCCAAGGAGATAGCCACCCGCTATGGCGTGGATGCCCGCAAGAGTGCTTCTCTACTCGACACCTTCTCATGCCTGGCTCAGAGTATTATCCCCTACGGCGCCCAGTTACTGATGGCCAGCGGTCTGGCTGCTGTAAGTGCCTTCGACATCATCCCCTTTCTCTACTATCCCTTCCTCATGGGTATCTCCGCCCTGGCATGCATCGCCATGGGATGGCCCAGAAAATACTAATTTATTCCTCCATAGACTATAGACCATCGACTCTATTATGGAAAAGATACTGAAATACTTCCCCAATCTGACCGACGATCAGATACATAAGTTTGAGGCGCTTGATGCGCTATACCACGACTGGAATGCGAAGATCAATGTCATCTCGCGCAAGGACATCGACAACCTGTATGAGCACCACGTGCTCCACTCCCTCGGTATTGCAGAGGTGATACGATTCAAGGATGGCAGCGAGGTGATGGACCTCGGTACGGGTGGCGGTTTCCCTGGCATACCCCTTGCCATCATGTTCCCCGACACCCACTTCCACCTCGTCGATAGTATCCGCAAGAAGATACTCGTATGCACCGAGGTTGCCACAGCACTTGGGCTCAAGAATGTGACCACCCGATGGTGTCGTGCCGAGGAGGAGAAGGCGAAGTTTGACTTTGTAGTAAGCCGCGCCGTGATGCCTCTGACCGACCTGGTCAAGATTATCCGCAAGAATATTGCCAAGGAGCAGCGCAACGGACTCCCCAACGGACTCATCTGCCTGAAGGGCGGAGAGTTGGTGCACGAGACGCTGCCCATGAAGTCGCATACCACCATCACCCCCCTGAGCGACTATTTCGAGGAGGAGTTCTTCGAGACCAAGAAGGTTGTCTATACATCACTCTAAACCTATGCTACACATCAAACGCTTTACGGTCAATCCCATCCAGGAGAATACCTTCCTCATCTGGGATGACAACAAGGAGGGCGCCGTCATCGACTGCGGCCTCTATTATGACGACGAGAAAGTGCGATTCAGCGAGTTCATATCCCGCGAGGGTATCCACCTGACCAAGGCTATACAGACGCATGCACACTTCGATCATGTGCTCGGACTACCCTATATATATAAGGAGTACGGCATACGTTCTGTGATGCACAGCATGGACCTGCCCGTCTATGAGTATTTCCACCGCATGGTGGGTCCCTTCGGGCTTCAGGTGGGCAATGTGCAGATGCCCGAGGTGGAGGGATTTCTGACTGATGGCGACATCATCAGCGTGGGTGACGAACAGCTTCGTGTCATCCACACCCCTGGTCACACCCCCGGTGGTGTATGTCTCTATTCCGAGGCCCATGACGTATGCTTCAGCGGCGACACACTCTTCAATAGCAGTATTGGTCGCAGCGATCTGCCCGGTGGCAATGGTCAGCAGCTCATCACCTCCATCCGCAAGCGCCTGCTTACACTGCCCCACTCCACCACTGTGATGTGTGGCCATGGCGGTCGCACCACTATCGAACACGAAATACACTGCAACCCCTTTCTATAGATTACCATTATGAGCAAGTTCAAGGATTTGATACAAACGCGCCGATCAATGCGCAAGTATACCGACGAGGCGGTGTCGCAGGACGATATCCGTCTCATCATGCGTGCTGCCCTCATGGCTCCCACCAGCAAGGGTACACACAGCTATGAGTTTTATGTCGTAGAGGACAAAGCCAAGATAGAAGCCCTGGCTCAGTGTAAGGAGCGCGGTGCCGAGTTTGTTGCCTCTGCCCCCGTAGCCATCGTTGTGATGGGCAATCCCGAGGTGAGCGATGTATGGATTGAGGATGCCAGCATTGCCAGCATCATGATACAGCTACAGGCCGAAGAGCTCGGCCTTGGCACCTGCTGGGCGCAGGTACGCGAGCGTAGTCAGGCTGACGGCACCAGCGCTGAGGAGGTAGTCAAGCAGATTGTTGGCGCACCTGCCCACATGCGTGTGCTCAATGTCATCGGTCTCGGCCATAAGGGTTTGGAGCGTAAGCCCCAGAATGAGGAGAAACTCTTGTGGGATAAGGTGCACAGACTATGAGAATCGTTCTTATCGGTGCTGGCAATCTTGCCACCAATCTCGCACCAGCCCTTGGCAGCAATCACAGAGTGGTGCAGGTGTGGAGTCGCACAGAGGCATCGGCACAGGCATTGGGCCATCGCCTTGAATGCCCCTTTACGACCGAACTCTCACAAGTAGTGACTGATGCGGACATCTATATCATCAGCGTCGTGGACAGTGCCCTGAGCGATATTGCCCGTACATTGACAGAGCATATCTCTCAGGATGCCATCGTGGCCCATACAGCTGGTAGCATGCCTATGTCTGTCATCTGTCATCCCAATGCGGGTGTCTTCTATCCCATGCAGACCTTCAGCCGCGACAAGCAGGTGGACTTCTGGGACATACCCATCTTCGTAGAGGGTCATTCACCTTGGGCCAACAAGGTGCTGATGGAGTTAGCCTACGACCTCTCGCAGTCAGTCTATCCTCTCTCCAGCGAAGACCGTCGCTACCTCCACGTGGCTGCCGTCTTTGCCTGCAACTTTGCCAACCACTGCTACGACCTCAGCAGTCGTCTGCTTGAGGCTCACGGCATCCCCTTCAGCGTCATGCTGCCTCTCATCGAGGAGACTGCCCGCAAGGTGCATACCCTCCATCCACACGATGCACAGACCGGACCAGCCGTACGCCACGACCACAACGTCATGGAGCGCCATGCGGATATGCTGGCAGACAATCCCGACATGCAGGCACTGTATCGCACCATGAGCCAGAGTATCATCAGCGCCTTTGCTTCTAATGATAAGCCTACCAACCAATGATCAACTACGACCTGACTAAGATACGCGCCATCCTCTTTGATGTGGATGGTGTGCTGAGCCGCGAGACGATCACGCTCTCTGCCGATGGTGAACCGCTTCGCACCGTGAATATCAAGGATGGCTATGCGCTGCAACTGGCTGTCAAGATGGGCCTCACGATGGGCATCATCACGGGCGGCAATACGGAGGCTGTGCGCATACGCTATCAGGGACTCGGTCTGCAGGAGGTGCATCTGGGTGCTTCAGTCAAGATTACCACCTACGACGACATCCTGAAGCGCCACAACCTCACCGACGAGGAGGTGATCTATGTGGGCGACGATGTGCCCGATATCGAGGTGATGCGTCGCTGCGGATGTCCCTGCTGTCCGGCCGATGCCTGTTCGGATGTACGCCATGAGGCTGTCTATGTAAGTCATCGCGACGGAGGTTGTGGTTGTGCACGAGACATCGTAGAGCAGGTGCTCCGCGCCCAAGGCAAATGGATGGCCAATGAGAAAGCCTTTGGATGGTAATTCCCGGTTTTGTGTTGTAAGATTAACGACGGAACAAACAGACAAAATATTATTCCATTCTTTCCGTTGTTAAAAACGTCCCAGCAACCAAATACCTAAAACCTATAACCTACAACCTAAATGAAGATAATCTTAGCATCCGGATCGCCCCGCCGCCGCGAACTGCTGGCGGGCCTGGGCTACGACTTCGAGGTACGTCTTATTGATGGTATTGACGAGACCTACCCCGACAACCTCAGCGGTAAGGAGATAGCCGCACATATATCATGCTCCAAAGCGGAGGCGTATCGCTCCACGATGGGTAACGACGAACTCATCATTACCGCTGATACCATTGTCTACCTCGACGGCACTGTGCTGGGCAAACCCAAGGACGAGGCTGAGGCTCGCACCATGCTGCGCAATCTCAGCGGCAAGACGCACCAGGTCATCACCGGTGTCACCCTGCTTAGCCAGCAGCACACAAGGACCTTCGCATCTGTGTCCAATGTCACCTTTGCCAACCTTTCAGACGACGAGATAGACCACTACGTCACCCACTATCACCCTCTCGACAAGGCCGGCGCCTATGGCATACAGGAGTGGATTGGTTTTGTAGGCGTGGAGCGTATCGAGGGCAGCTACTTCAATGTGATGGGCCTGCCCGTGCAACGACTCTACAAAGAGATGAAGCAATTAACAGATAACAAGTAACAAATAACAATTAACAATGGGGAGGAGGTTCGTCCCTTACCCTAACTTCTACAATATGAAGAAAGCATCACTTATGCTCCTGGCGAGCATCATCACTCTGAGTCTTACCTCTTGCAATGAGGATGACACGAAGGAGGCCATGCCCAATGTCTACGAGGGATTCATCGTCACACCCGCTAATCCTGCGCCAGGCGATTCCATCACCATCACTGCCAAGGTGGCATGCCCCGGACAGTATCTCTATGACACCCGATACTCATGGAACCTTAAGGTGAACACCCCCGATGGCGACAAGCAGTCGGTGGCTTCCATCAAGATTGACGGCGACGGAAGCCAGTATCGCGACGCCGTGTGGAAGACGCGCATCGATCCTGCAGCTTACTCTGGTCAGGCCGTCATCATCAATTTCTCTGCCGAATGGCGTAATGCCACCGACGGTGCCGTCACCGGCAACTTCACAGCTCCAAGGGGCGAGGGTTGCATTGGCTCTATTAGTAGCACGGTCTCTACCATCTACAGCCGTGCCAAAGGTTCGTGCACCATCCACCTCAAATAAAGGCAGCACCCTCACACTCAATAATACGTCACGCATGGCAATAAAATTCGCCATGCGTCGTTATGATATACGTGAACAGACTTAGATTATATATCATCGCATTGGTACTCCTGACCATCGGGGGTACCAATCGCATATTTGCCCAGCAGGACTCTACGCAAACCTCTCAGCCACGCTCCATGGTGAAACTGACCGGTCGCATCGTGGACGAAGACCACGAGCCCGTCAGCTTCTGCAACGTGCGTGTGGAGGGTGGTCTGGGCGTACTGGCCAACGTGGATGGTAAGTATAGCCTCGAGTTTCAGTCGGCTGACTCAGTCACCGTGGTCTACTCTATGATAGGCTATGGAGCCAAGCGTAAGGTGTTTGTCAAGCCCCAGGGCAATCTGGTGTGGAACCTCACCCTCCATGCGCGTGAGACTGACTTGCAGGAGGTGGCCGTCAAGGTAGTCAAGACGGAGATGACCACCACCCAGGAGCTCAAGACGGAGCATCTCAAGCGTCTGCCTTCGACCACGGGCAATGCTGTGGAGGAACTCGTTGCCACCCAAGCCGGTGTGACCAACCGCAACGAACTCTCCAGTCAGTATAACGTGCGCGGCGGTTCGTTCGACGAAAACTGTGTCTATATCAATGGTGTGGAGGTCTACCGCCCCTTGCTTATCAGCAGCGGCCAGCAGGAAGGCCTCACGGTCATCAACAGCGATATGGTGGAGCGCGTGCAGTTCTCCGCCGGTGGTTTCGAGGCCAAGTATGGCGACAAGATGTCGTCCGTGCTCGACATCACCTACCGCCGCCCCGAGAAGACCGAGGGTAGCGTGCAGGCTTCGCTGCTTGGTGCCAATGTATATGTAGGTACGGGCAAGAAGAAAATCAGTTTCAGCAACGGCCTCCGCTACAAGACCAACCAGTATATGCTCGGTTCGCTCGAGACCAAGGGCGAGTATTCACCCTCATTCCTCGACTATCAGGCCTACCTCTCATGGCGCCCCACGAAGCAATGGACCATCGATGTCATCGGTTACATCTCCAAGAACAACTACAAGTTCAAACCCAAGGACCGCGAGACCAACTTCGGTACGATGGAGGATGTCAAGAGTTTCCGCGTCTATTTCGACGGTCAGGAGGAGGATATCTTCCGCACCCTCTTCGGCACGGCCAAGGTGACACGCCAGTTGGGGCGTGCGGGCAACCTCTCGCTTGCCTTCTCTGCCTTCACCACCAAGGAGCGCGAAACCTACGACATACAAGGTCAGTACTGGCTCAATGAGACCAACTATGGCCAACAGCTCGGCGTGGGCACCTATATGGAGCATGCTCGCAACCTGCTGACAAGCGCCTCGAAGACTCTCAAGCTCAACTACGAACTGCAGCGCCGCGAGCATACCTTCCTGGCGGGCATCAGCTGGAAGGGCGACCACATCAAGGAGAATGCCCGCGAATGGGAGAGCCGCGACTCGTCGGGCTACAGCATCCCCCACACGGGTCAGGACCTCCATCTCATCTACAACCTCAAGTCGGTCAACGAGGCCAGGAGCAACCACCTCGAGGTCTTTGCACAAGACACCTGGAAGCACCAGTCGAAGGCTGGCTACCTGAGCATCAACTATGGTCTGCGCATGGCCTACTGGGACTGGAACAACGAATGCATCGTATCACCCCGTGTCAGCGTGGGCTATGTGCCTTCGGCTAATGAGAACTTCACCTTCCGCCTTGCCACGGGTCTCTACTACCAGACGCCCTACTTCAAGGAACTACGCGACACCATGACCACCAATGGCAACACCATAGTGCGCTTCAACCGCGACATCAAGTCGCAGCGCTCCTTCCAGGTCGTAGCTGGCATGGAGTATAAGTTTAAGGTGGCGCAGCGTCCCTTCAAGCTCACCACCGAGCTCTACTACAAGGCCCAGTCGGACCTCAACCCCTACAACGTGGACAATGTCAAGGTGGTCTACTACGGTCGCAACATCGCCTCGGGCTATGTCGTGGGTGCCGACGTCAAGGTGTTTGGCGAATTTATCCCCGGCACCGACTCGTGGATTAGCTTCGGCATCATGAAAGCGCAGATGACCCTCAACGGCAAGTCCATCCCCCAGCCCACCGACCAGCGCTACAACCTCAACTTCTACTGCCAGGACTACTTCCCCGGCACAGATCGCTGGAAGTTCACCCTGAAGGCATGCTTTGCCGACGGTCTCCCCTTCGGTACTCCCCACTCAGGTCTCGAGAAGCACGTCTTCCGCACCAAGGCCTACAAGCGCATCGACGTGGGTATGACCTACCGCGCCATCAACAACGAGGACCGCCACCGCCGCCACAACATCGTGCGCAACCTCTGGCTCGGCCTCGACGTCTTCAACCTCATGAACTTCAACAACGTCAGCGGCTACTATTGGGTAACCGACGTAGGCGGCCAGCAATACGCTGTGCCCAACTATCTCACCGGCATCCTTCCCAACGTCCGCATGCTCATCGAATTCTAAAGTATACCCCCCAGGCAGCTTCGTGTTGTCCTGGGGGGATTTTTGTGCTCACTCTGGGAGGTGGGGTTGTATAACAACGGAACGAACGGAAAAGATACCCCCAATACGTAGGAGCAAGCCCCTACGCTATATTAGGAGCCCCCTTCAGGGGCATTGGCTATAAGAAACATATTACCTACGAGTTATATGTTAATCTATAATTTTTCCCAAACACCAATAATTACCATAGTCGTTCCCACCATATTACCATGGTCATCCATACCTACCGACCGCGGAAGGGGATAAAAGCAAATAGGACCAGCTGGTCGGGAGTGACTAACTGGTCCTATTTCTATCTATCTGGGGTTGCTTCGGTGCTTAATCCCAAATGCTCTTTTGCTCCTTGGTGAGGGAGGAGGATGGATCGTAACCGCCCTCGCCGTCGTCGCCACCGGTGTTTCTGTCGAATACCTGGAGCGATACGTTGAGCATGGTCATGGGAGATACCCCGAATTCGGTAGCTCGGGGTGTGATATATGCTTTTTTCATTGCTATTTTGTGGTTTTTGTTAGTATACTACCTTCTTGCCGCCTACGATGCAGATGCCCTTTGTGGGGCGTGAGAGGCGCTGACCCTTGAGGTTGTAGACGGCATTGACGGACTTCGATGCAATGGGAGTCTCGACGCCGGTCTCATCGCCGATGCTGAAGACGAAGCCGCGCACATCACTCAATGCGGGGGCCTGCCACTCCATCCAGCACTTGTTGGGGGCCATCTCGCCCTGCGTCATCATGCGATAGAATCCGAGGGGTTCGTGCTCGGGCTGGCGTAGGATGTACTTCTTGACATCGGTACCCTGTACGAGGGTCTGAGCCGAGAAGTTACCGCGGAGGAGCGACCCAGGGAGCGAACCGACGGCGCCCTGCTGCTGCATGGTGATGGTCAGAGGGTAGGTGCCCTGAGTGCCTCCCAGGAGGATGGGTGTACCGGCCTTGACGATCTGACCCTCGCCAGCGATGGGGCGCAGCACACAGTTGTAGGTACCATTCTGGTCATTGTCGTCTACGTCGGCCAGAGACAGGTCGTAGGCCTTGACACCTGAGGGGAGCACCACGTTGAAGGGCAGACACAGGGTGGCCAGACCAGCCGATGTGATGCTGACATTATAGGTGGTCACGGGGCCGATTTCAAAGGTCGAGAGCGCTGGCTTTTGGCTGTCGTCGTTGCCAAAGATGAGTTTATCGTAGTCGTTGAGATAGTTTTTGCCGTTGCCGGTGCTGCGCAACTTCACATAGTCGCCATCGGGCTCTGCAATGTAGACGCCTGCCTCAGAGGCATTCTCGGTGAACATCACATGCTCCCAACCCGAGAGGTTGGGCTGACGCAGGTACATGCCCTGGGCCGAGATGCTGAAACCCGATGAGAGAGGCTTGATGGTGAAGATCTCGTCGGCCCCACCCTTGGCGTTGTAGGTGCCCTGAGCGATGAGTTTGTAACCCTTGTTGTTGGCATTGTCCTTGTCCTCATTGTAGGCTATGAAGAGTGGGTTCAGCCTGTCGTTGTCGTAGTAGCGGATGCGGTAGGTGCCACAGTAGGGAGGATTGAAGACGAGGGCGATGGTGAGGCGTGTGCCGTCACCGAGAGCCACGGTGGCGGTATGGTTGCCGTCGGTGGCATCGCTCTTGATCATCACCTTGGTGAGGTCGGTCTGTGCGCCGTCGATGGCATCGCCGGTGATGGTCACAGGGTCTGAGGTGGTGATATAGCTGCTGAGGTCGATGGTCTGACCGGCCTGTGCCACGATGGTGACCTTCTGCGACAAGTCGTTGTCGAGCATGCGGTAGGCATAGTAGGTCCGGCCATCCACACTGATGGGCATCAGGTACTGGGCAAACAGTTGTGTGGCCTCTTCGATGGTGTTGCCCTGGGGCTCGCGGCGGTAGCTGTAACCGCTGTCGCTGGGCTGCAGGCGCTGGCTGCTCTTGGCGGTCTGACCTACGCTGTGGGTAAGGCCGTGAGCCCAGTTCCACTCGAAGTAGAAGTAATCACACCCCTGGCATCCGTGGTCGAAGTAGTACTGCCAGCGAGGCAGGTAGACATCCTTCATCAGGCCCTGCCATGAGCGGTATGAGTAGTCGTGCAGCGGGGCGTTGTCGCTGGTCACCTTGTCACCCCATGTGGTGATGAGCGTGCGGGCATTGTTGTGCTCATACCAGTCGGGGGTGGCCGTGGTGGCTTCTTTTACCTCGTTTGCTGCATCGCGGGCCTCCTGGGTCCACTTACCCAGACGGAAGTTGAGGTTGGTACCCTTGAAGCGGTCCACGTCCTCGATGAGGGTCAGGAAGGCATCGCGGCGCTTACAGTAGGTGGCATCGTTGGCATAGCTGTCACCGGCTGCTTTCTTAGCTTCGCTGATGCCCTTGAGCAGGCTGTAGGCATAGTCGGCCATGACGCCGCCGCCCATCTCCACGATGTCGTAGAGGTAATTGCTCTCTTGCAGACTACCCGCTGTGAGACCGAGGTCATCCTTGATGCTGAGGAGTTTGAAGGTGGCATCTATGAGCATCTGACGGCGTGCGGGGGTGTATACCGATGCAGCATTGTTGAGCGTAACACCCCATGCACTGGCGGGCGAGGCGTCGAGGTTGGGGCGTGCTGCCCATACATCCTCCACGGGGCCCTGGATGCCATCGGCACCATAGTTGAGCACACTCTCGCGCAGGAGCTGCCAGACCTCGCGGGCAGTCTCGTTGGTGGTGCCGTAGCGGCTGTCGGCATAGGTGGCTGTCCACTGCTGCATGTCGGGCTTCTGACCATTCATCCAGGGGAGCTGGAAGATGAGATCGTAGGTCACGGGGGTCTGTTCGATGGCCTCTGGTGCGGCACCGATACCCTTGATGCTCTGATACTGCTGCTTGAAGCTGAAGTAGTTGTTGGTCAGATTGGTCAGACGACCCATCAGACCTGAGCGGCCACCGAAGTTGGGGAGGGCACAGAAGACAGCATGCTGAGGTGCATAACCATTGTATCTGCTGAAGGCGGGCTGGCCGTCGCTGAAGAGGTCGAGCACCACGAGGCGACCCATGGGCACAGCGTTGAGTGAGAGTTTCTGGCTGACGCTCCACTGCCACTGCTGGATAACCCACTGGGCTCCGTCCTTGGCGCGCTCCATGGCATCAAAGACAGCACGGTAGGCCTCGCTGTACATACCGCTCGAGATGCTACCACCCTCGTGGAAGGGGTCCATAGAATAGTAGCGGCTCTCGCCCATCACCTCGGCCAGACACTTGTAGTAGTCGGCAGCAATGTCTGCAAAGCGTGCATCGGTGGGGTCGATGATATGAGGACGGGTAAACTGGCACCACGAGCCTCCGTTGTTGTCGATAGGCACACCGGTCTTCGCGGTGAAGTCGTGGGGCACCATGCCCGAGAAGCCAGGTAGAACGGGCTCAATACCGAGTTCGCGCTGGCGCTCCAGGATAAGCTGGGCGAGGTCGTACTGACGTCTGTACCAGGCATCATCCTGCACGCCGCCGTCGCCATTGGCCGAGGTACCACCCCAGCCCTCGAGGTTGTTCATACCCCACCAAGCGGTGTAGGCAGGACCGGCCACAAAGGCCTTGGCCTCGGCATCGGTGTAGCCATACTTGCGCTGGCCGCCCTCCTCGAGTGTGAGGAATCGGCGCCACACATCCTCCAGACCAACGATCTGCAGGGGCATGTTGATGCCGTGGAGCGCCATCCAGTCGATTTCCTGCTGCCAGCGCTTCCATGTCCAGGTGGTCATCGAATAGCCGAAGGTGCAGTAGTTGAGGTAGTAGCGATACTGGGCATCGCAGATGTGCTCCTCGCTCGTGGTGGGCAGAGGCAGCACCGAGAGGTCGGCATAGGCCTCGTCCTTCTGCTTCTCGTTGAGGAGGTTCCATGAGATATTGATGTGGGCGATGTTGCTGAGATACCAACCCAGGCCTGTGGTGAGGGCCGAGAGTGTCGAGCCCTCGATGAGTACGCGTCCGTCTTGCTGACCGATGACAAACTTGTCTGCCTTGCTGCTGAGGGCGGGATTGAGCACGAAGCGGAAGCGGTCTGCAGCAGTCTCGCCGCCGATACGCTTCACCAGGTCTACGACGGCTTCGGGATTAATCTCCTCGCTGGCGGCCGTATAGCGCAGGGTGATGGTGGCAGCCTTGCGATCAGTGATAACACGCCAGTAGTAGCCATCCACCTCCGTACCAGTGAAGAGGTCGGGGTCGTAGGTATATTCTGTGTACTTCTCGCCACCGGTGAGCACCGTGGTGCCATAGCGGACGGTTACATTGCTGCCCGAGGGGGCTTCTATATTAAAGGTATATACCAAAGCGGGCACCACGGGGGTGGGATCCACCCACGAGAGCGTGACACGCATGGCATTGGGACGCATCGTGGTATTCTCGGTCTTGAAATCGAAGCTATAGGCACCGCCGAGGTCTACATCTTCGGGCAGAGTTATCTCGAAGTAGTCGTGACCCTGGTCGGCCGAGTCCCAGCCGCCGGCACAGTAGGTAGAGAGGTTGCCATCGAGTATGTTGGCATAGGGCTTCGAGTAGTTACCCGAGAACCATCCTGCCTCGAGGGGCACGGGGCTGCCATCGGCTTTGTAAAGATTAAAGGTGGCCAGACTCATGCGGTTCTTGCCGTTCTTATAGTAGGCTCCCGACTCCGTGAGGTCGAAGCGGAGCACATTCTTCCGGCCGGCATAGTGCACCACGGGAGAGGTGTATGAGTAGCGGTCGCTCGAGAGTGTGCCCTGGGTGTTGAGCGTCACCTCATCGGAGAGTTTCTCCACCGTCAGCGTCTTGATATTGATGCCTTTGGGCAGACCATAGGCAAACTGCGAGATGGCAGGAAGAGCAGTAGTGAGGGTGTAATTCTTAGTCACCATCTGGCTCGAAGCATTGGTGGTAGTGATGGTCAGGGCCTTGTCGCCATCGTAGGTGATGGTGGCTGAGAAGTTGCCCATATACGTCACATTGTCAATCAGATGGTCGCCTCCACCGAACACGGCGTTGAGCTTGCCGCCATGGCTGCTGCTGTGCAAATATATCTGTAGACCATTGAAGGTATTCTTGTTGGGGAAGGCATCGCCACCTGTGGTCAGGATGGACGATCCCCACTCGTTGAAGGAGGCACCCGTGGTGTTCTCCACCTCCATGTTGACGATCCATGCGTCGCCAGCATCGAGCTGGGTCCACGACTGTCCCTTATTGACATCACTCACATTGATTGTCCCTTGCAAGTTGTTACCCGTAACAACATCGCCTGCCCAGGCCCACGACGACGTTAGGAGCACGAACAGTAGGGAAAGGATGTTAGACTTTTTCATTTTATGTTCACTTTATTTTCGACAAAGGTACGATTATTTTGCCATAATTGGAAAAATTGCTCCAAAATTCATTAAGCCAAAGGGATGGCGCTCGCAATCGCCCCATTCGGGGATAGAGGTAAAATATGGAAGTTAGAGGGACGTATGGGTTGTTCAAAAGCACCAGCCCCCTACTCCTCATCCATCTTGGTGTCAAAGCCCTGCATGGGTTTGCGCACGTCCAGAAGCGAGAGGTCGGGGTTGAGACGGAAGGCCATGGGCGACATGCCGAAGGTGCGCTTGAAGAAGCGGCCGAAGTAGCTCTGGTCGGGGAAGCCGAGGCGGATGCTGATCTCCTGGATAGTCTGCGAGGTGCGGGTCAGCAGATAGGCCGACTCGCTGGCCAGACGACGGTCGATGAGCGCCTTGGGCGTGGTGTGGGCAGTGCGCTTGACAATCTGCGTAAGGTACTTGGGCGACACACACAGACGCTCGGCATAGAAGGCCACCTGGTGGTGCTCCTTGTAGTGGATGTTGACCTGTTCGATGAAGCGCCACCACAGCGAACGGTTGAGCACGGAGACGGTCTGGTGGTCGAAGGCCAGTTTGTCCTTGACACGGTTGTGGAAGGTCTGCACAAAGAGGGTGAAGAGCGACGCGGCCATGTCGGACGAGAAGGCGCTGGGGCCCTGCGACATGTTGTACTCAAACAGGGTGCAGAAGGCGCGGGCCACGGGCACCATGTCGTCGTCCATCGTCCAGCGAGCCTGGCTCATCATCTTGACAAAGAACGAGAGACCGATGTGCATCGTCACACTCTCCTGAAGGGCCATGTAATAGCCTATGGCACAAATCTCTGTGGGCTCGTATTCTTCTATTAGTTTAGCCTCGTAGTGAGGAAACAGCACGAGTATGTCGTGGTCGTCGACCACCATCTCCTTGCCGTTGACGGATATCAAGCAGCGTCCCTTCTCCACAAAGATGATGATGGAGCGGTCGAGCACCACCTCACTATTCTGAAATTCTTTAGGAGACATACGCATGAAGGTGTAGCCGCGGTCCATCTCGGGCACATCCACTACGTCGTATACATTCTTCTTTTCACCCATTTCTTAGTTCGTGTTAACTTGATTTATGTCACAAAAGTAAGCAAGAAATGCCAAACGGCAATAAAAAAGTTTAAAATGAACAACCGCGGGTAAATTTTGAACACTCTCATCTTACACTCATTTGCCGGAAATGTAGTAACTTTGCAGCAGAATTTGAGAAACTAATATTAAGGTAAAAATAACTAAAAGCAAACTAACATGAACAAAAAAGCTATTGTAGGCGTAGCCCTCGTGGGCGTAAGCGCATTGCTCGCAAGCTGCTCTGGCGGCTCGAAGCAGAACATGGCAGCCCTCATCCAGGCTCGCGACCACAAGCCCATCACCGTGGAGGAGAAGGACATCGAACTCACCACACAGTATAGTGCCACCATCCGCGGTCGTCAGGACATCGACGTGTATCCCCAGGTGGGTGGTACCCTGCAGCAGCTCCTCGTGACCGAGGGTCAGCGCGTGAAGAAGGGTCAGACACTCTTCGTGATCGATCAGGTGCCCTACAAGGCAGCCGTGGCAGCCGCTGAGGCAGCTCTCTCGGCAGCAGAGGCAGGCGTAGAGCAGGCCATGGCTGGACTCGAGGCTGCACAGGCCGGACAGACTCAGGCGCTGGCCGGACGTGAGGCTGCACAGGCTACCATGCAGAGCGCTCAGGCATCGCTCGCAACCGCACAGCTCAACTACGACTCGCGCAAGAGCCTGTATGAGCAGAACGTAGTGAGCCAGTTTGACCTCCAGTCGGCTGCCAACGCCCTGCAGAATGCCAAGGCAGTGGTAGCTCAGGCCAACGCACAGCTCTCGCAGGCCAATGGCGCCGTGGCTGCCAGCAAGGCACAGATCTCGCAGTGTGAGGCTCAGATACAGAGCGGCAAGGCCAACATCGAGCAGTGCAAGGCACAGTTGCTGTCGGCTCATAACAACCTGAGCTACACCGTGGTGAAGAGCCCCGCCGATGGTGTCGTGGGCGAACTGCCCTACCGCGTAGGTACTCTCGTGAGCGCTCAGATGCCTAAGCCTCTGACCACCGTGAGCGACAACAACAGTATGTTTGTATACTTCACCATGAACGAAAACGAGCTCCTCTCGCTCATCCGCGAGTACGGTTCGGAGGCCGAGGCCATCAACAACCTCCCCTCTGTCAGCCTCACCCTCTCGGACGGCAGCAAGTATGGCTACGAGGGTCGCGTGGAGAGCGTCAGCGGTGTGATCAACCAGAGTACCGGTACCAGCCAGCTCCGCGCCGTATTCCCCAACCCCGAGCACATGCTCCACAGCGGTAACACGGGTAACGTCAACATGCCCACCGCTCACAAGAGCGTGATCGTTATCCCTCAGGAGGCTACCGTGAAGCAGCAGGACCGCTATATAGTATATAAGGTAGAGGGCAACATCGCACGTCCCCGCCAGGTGGAGGTAGAGCTCGAGAACGATGGCACTCACTACATCGTCAAGACCGGTCTGCAGGCTGGCGACAAGATCATCGGCACAGGCGTAGGTCTGCTCCGCGGCGACAGCATCAACATCAACGCAGCCACCGAGGCTAAGGAGGCTCTGGGCGTGAAGAAGTGATTTAGGGACCACGCAGGGCCCCACAGGGAGGGCAAATAAGACCCATAGTCTGTGGCGGCAAGACCCATAGTCTGTCGCAACAGAACCCATAGTCTGTCGCAACAGAACCCATAGTCTGACTGCCCCAAGACCCATAGTCTGTGAAGACAATGGGTATGAGCCAGGAGAGCGGAGGCCACAAGGACGCACACACGACCATACGGTCCCGTCTGCCCCACCCTGCCATGAGCTCCGCATGCCACCACCTGCGCGGCTCCCCTGCACCCCTTTTGACAACCAACAAGAAGATAAAGACACAACAATGAAAGGAAACATATTTATCAAAAGACCCGTGATGGCGCTGTCCATCTCGCTCTTGATCGTGTTCGTGGGTCTGATCTCGCTCTTCACACTGCCCATCGAGCAGTACCCCGACATCGCACCCCCAACCGTATCGGTCAATGCTACCTATACCGGTGCGAGTGCTGAGGCCGTACAGAACGCCGTAGTCATGCCCCTCGAGGAGAGCATCAACGGTGTGGAGAACATGACCTACATGACCAGCTCTTCGACCAACGCCGGAGCAGCTACCATCACCGTATACTTCAAGCAGGGCACCAACCCCGATATGGCTACTGTTAACGTGCAGAACCGTATCGCCAAGGCACAGGGTCTGCTGCCCCAAGAGGTAACTAAGATTGGTGTGTTCGCACAGAAGCGTCAGACCTCATTCCTCCAGATCAACTCGCTGGTGAGCACCGACGACCAGTACGATGAGAACTTCATCGCCAACTACCTTGACATCAACGTCATCCCCCAGCTCAAGCGTATCCAGGGTGTGGGTGATGTGATGGAGCTCGGCGGTACGTACTCAATGCGTATCTGGATGAAGCCCGACGTGATGGCTCAGTATGGCCTCATGCCCTCGGACATCAGCGCAGCACTGGCTGAGCAGAACCTCGAGGCCCCTGCCGGTTACCTGGGTGAGCAGTCGGACAACACCAACCAGTATACCATGAAGTATACCGGACGTCTGAAGGAGCTCATCGAATACGAGAACATCGTGATCCGCACCACCCCCGAGGGATCGGTGCTCCGACTCAAGGACATCGCCGATGTGGAGTTGGGTAAGATTTCATACGCCTTTCACGGCCGCACCAATGGCCATTCCGGTACCACCTTCATGATGTTCCAGGTGGCCGGTGCCAACGCTACCGAGGTCAACAATGCCATTAGCGCTAAGCTCGACGAGCTCTCTGAGGATCTGCCCGCAGGTCTGGAGTTCGTGCGCATGATGTCGTCTAACGACTTCCTCTATGCCTCTATTGCCAACGTAGAGGAGACCCTCTGGATTGCTATCCTCCTCGTGGTCCTCGTGGTATACTTCTTCCTCCAGGACTTCCGAGCCACCATCATCCCCGCCGTGTCGATCATCGTTTCGCTCGTGGGTACGTTTGCCTGCCTCAGCATCGCAGGATTTACGATCAACATCCTCACGCTCTTCGCCCTTGTGCTTGCCATCGGTACGGTGGTAGACGATGCCATCGTGGTGGTAGAGGCCGTGCAGGCTAAGTTTGATGCCGGCTACACCAGTCCCTACAAGGCCACCAAGGACGCTATGGGCGATGTGACCATGGCCGTTATCTCATGTACCTTTGTGTTTATGGCCGTGTTTATCCCTGTGACCTTCATGGGCGGTACCTCAGGTGTGTTCTACACCCAGTTTGGTGTCACCATGGCCACCTCAGTAGGTCTCTCATGTATCTGTGCGCTCACCCTCTGTCCCGCCCTCTGCGCCATGATAATGCGCCCCGCCAAGGAGGGTCGCCGCAAGGGATTCTTCGGTGCCATCAACTACCACACCAAGAAGGTCTACAACAAGACCATGGACATCACCCTGCGTGGCTACATGAAGTGCATCCGCAAGATGATGGCCGTGCGCGGCATCACCTTCGGTCTCATCGCACTCTCATTCTTCGGTCTCTACTGGTTTGCCACCCACACCAAGACTTCGCTCGTGCCTCAGGAGGACCAGGGTACGCTGATGGTCAACGTAAGTTGTGCCCCCGGTAGTTCGCTGGCCACCACCGAGAAGATTATGGACAAGATTACGCCTATCTTCGCCGAGAACCCCGACATCGAGACCTACACCCGCGTATCGGGCTATGGTCTGATCTCAGGCCAGGGTACCTCATACGGTATGTTCATCATCCGTCTGAAGAACTGGAGCGAGCGTAAGGAGAGCTGGGCCGAGTGGGGTCAGCGCCAGATAGCCAAACTGATGGGCTACAAGATGGCTCCCGCACATACCGCCGAGAGCATCCTGGGTAAGGCCTACATGCAGCTGATGGACATCTCGGAGGCCAGCGTGCTGGTGATCCAGCCCGGTATGATCCCCGGCTACGGTACCGGCAACTCTATCGAGTGCCACCTGCAGGACCGCACCGGTGGCGACCTCCACACCTTCTACAACTATTCGCAGCAGTTTGCACAGGCCATCCAGCAGCGTCCCGAGGTGAGCATGGCCTACAGCACCTTCTCGCTCAACTATCCCCAGTATGAGGTAAGTATCGACGCTGCCCGCTGCAAGCGTGCCGGTGTGAGCCCCGCCAACGTGCTCAGCACACTGGGTAGCTACTGTGGTGGTGCATACGTGAGCAACATGAACCAGTTTGGTAAGGTATACCGTGTAATGATCGAGGCACCTGCCAAGTACCGCCTCGCAGAGAGCGACCTGAGCAACATGTACATCAAGAATGGTCAGGAGATGGCTCCCCTGAGTCAGTTCATCACCATCAAGCAGGTGCTCGGTCCTGAGGTTGTGACCCGCTTCAACCTCTTCTCGTCTATCTCATTCAACATCTCACCCGCCGACGGTTACTCTACCGGTGAAGCCATGAACGCCATCAAGGAGGTAGCAGCCGAGGTGCTGCCCCAGGGCTACGGCTACGAGTATGGAGGCATCAGCCGCGAGGAGGAGGAGACCATGGGCAGCATGGACACCTACTTCGTATATGCTGTGGCCATCTTCCTCATCTTCCTCATTCTGAGCTGTCTCTACGAGAGTTTCATCGTGCCCTGGGCCGTTATCCTCTCCGTTCCCTTCGGTCTGATGGGTTCATACATGTTCGCCTACCTCTTCGGTCTTGAGAACAATATCTACCTCCAGACGGGTGTGATCATGCTCATTGGTCTTCTGGCCAAGACGGCCATCCTTATCACCGAGTTTGCCCTGGAGCGCCGCCGCAAGGGTATGGGCATCATCGAGGCTGCCTACGCTGCCGCTGAGGCTCGTCTGCGCCCCATTCTCATGACCGTGCTCACCATGGTGTTTGGTATGTTGCCCCTCATGTTTGCCACCGGAGCTGGTGCCAACGGTAACAGTTCGCTCGGTACCGGTGTCGTAGGCGGTATGATTGTGGGCACCATCGCCCTGCTCCTTCTCGTGCCCTGTCTCTTCGTATTCTTCGAGTACATCCAGGAGAAAATTCGTCCCGCCAAGCAGGAGGAGGCTGACCAGCAGTTCCAGAAGGAGCTCGAGCGCAGCCGTCAACAGAAGAATGAATTGATTTAACGTAACCGACAATGAAACTCAAGAATATCACAGTTATGATGCTGGCAGCCGCTCTCATGAGCAGCTGCGGCATCTTCAAGAACTATGAGCGCCCCGCCGACATCAACACCGATGGCATCTATGGCGACGCTCTCAGTGGTGGCGGTGCCAGCATGGGCGACCTCAACTGGCGCGACATCTTCACCGACCCACAGCTGCAGCAACTCATCGAGACCGGTCTGCGCGAGAATGCCAACATGAAGCAGGCCGACCTCCGCATCAAGGAGGCAGGCTATGCCATCAAGGCTTCAAAGCTCGCCTTCCTCCCCTCCATCACCTTCAGTCCCGATGGTATGCTCTCTAAGATTGTGGACTACCAGAAGGGCTACTCCAAGACCTATGGTCTGACCCTCAACGTGGGCTACCAGCAGTTCAACCCCGGTGTGGTGGTCAATGCCAAGAAGCAGGCCGAGGTGAACATCAAGATGATGGAGAATACCAAGCAGACCATCCAGGCCAACCTCGTGGCCAATATCGCTTCGCTCTACTACACCCTCGCACAGCTCGATGAACAGTACGAACTGAGCAAGCAGACACGCGAGAACTGGCGCCGCAACGTGGAGATCACCAAGGCGCTGATGGAAGCCGGACAGAGCAACGACGCCGGTCTGGCCAGCACCGAGGCCAACTACCACGCCATCTCGGCTTCCGTAGTGGATCTCGAGCACAGCATCAAGGAGGTGGAGAACATCCTCTGTGCCCTCATCGGTCAGGTGCCCGGTCGTATCACCCGTTCGGCCCTCGACTCCTTCAAGGTGCCCAGCATCGTGGAGACCGGCACGGAGATCAGCATCCTCGGTCGCCGTCCCGATGTGCGTCAGGCTGAGTACAACCTCGCTACGGCCTACTACACCATGAACCAGGCCCGCGCCAACTTCTATCCCGCTATCTCATTGACCGGCAACTTCGAGTACACCAACTCGCTCGGTACGGCCATCGTCAATCCCGGCAAACTCATTGCCGCTGGTGTGGCCAGCCTCGTGCAGCCCATCTTCCGCAATGGAGCCCTCAAGGCCCAGTACAAGATCACCCAGGCCGAGGTAGAGGTTGCAGCCATTGCCTTCCAGCAGAGCCTGCTCGACGCTGGTAAGGAGGTCAACACCGCCATGGCAGCCATCAAGGCCTCTAAGGAAAAGGAGGCCCTCTATGCTAAGCAGGTAGCTGCTCAGGAGCGTGCCGTAAAGGCCACCACGAGCCTCTACTCTGGTTCGAGCATCAACTACCTGCAGGTGCTTACTGCACAGACCTCGCTGCTCAGCGCACAGTTGAGCCAGATCACCAACAAGTGCAACCAGATCAAGTACACCATCGAGCTCTACCAGGCTCTGGGTGGTGGTGCAGAGTAATCATCCAAACGTATAGATACAATAATAGCCCAGGGCAGCGATGCTCTGGGCTATATTGTTATCATCCAGTGGACAGGAGGGAGCCTGTCCTCTATGTGCGACCTTGTTAGAAGGGCAGGTCGTCAGCGCTGTCGGCTGCAGGGGCAGCGGGTGCTGCAGGAGCTGCGGGTGCCTCTGCGGGAGCAGTAGGTGCGGCAGGAGCTGCGGGCTGAGCGCCAAATGGAGGGAAGCCATCCATGGCGGGAGCAGCTGCGGCAGGAGCCTGGTTGAGGTTGCGGTCTACCTTCCAAGCACGGATAGAGTTGAACCAGCGGCCCTGGTACTCGTGGGCATCGATGTCGAAGGATACGACCATGGTCTCGCCGACCTGGATGTTAAACTGATTAATCTTGTCCTCGCCAAACACCTCAAACACCATCTTGCGAGAGTATTGCTCAAGGGTCTCCAGCACATAGCTCTGCATCTTCCAGGCGTTGCCCGTACGAGCAGATATACCGCTGCGTGCCTCAAGCACCTGAATAATTCTACCTGTAATTTCCATAACGATTTGATTTTTGTATTTTGAATTGTTTCTGTTGCTTATATCCTAAATCCTTGCGAAGATACTATATTTATTTTGAATGAGGAATTTTCCTATCCGTTTTTTTGCATATATACGGCAAAACCATTATTTTTGTGCATTCAAAACCGAAAACAACAAAACAGATATAGACAATGAGATTTACTATTTCCAGTTCGGAACTCTATGGCAGACTCTCTGCAGCCAGCAAGGTGCTCTCGGCAAAGAACTCTATGCCTATCCTCGGCAACTTCCTCTTCAACGTGCGCGATGACAAGCTCACGGTGACCGCCAGCGACGGTGACAAATACTTCATCACCAGCATCCCCACCATCGAGCAGGAGGGCAACGAAATATTCTGCGTGCCCACCAAGACCATGATGGACTCTATCAAGGAACTCGCTGAGCAGCCTCTGACCTTCGAATACGATCCCGCCACTTATATCCTCAAGGGCTTCCATCAGTCGGGCCAGTTTGTCATCATGGCCCAAGATGCATCAGCCTACCCCCTGCAGCAGGAAATCAACCCCGATGCAGCACGCCTCGCCATCCCCTGCGAGGTGCTCCTCAACGGTGTGACCCGCTGTATGTTTGCCACCGCCACCGACGAGGTGCGCATGGTCATGACCGGTGTCTTCTTCGACATCAAGCAGGACTGCATCATCTTTGCCGGTACCGACGGCCGTAAGCTGGTGCGCAACATCAACCGCAACGTACAGCCCGGCATGGACGGCGGCTTCATCCTGCCCAAGAAGGTGGCCAACATCCTCAAGGCCGTGCTCGGTCGTTGCGAGGAGGATATCATCATCAACTTCGACCAAGAGAAGGCCGTCATCCAGGGTCCCGACTTCGAGCTCTACTTCCGTCTCATCGAGGGCAACTATCCCAACTACAATGCCGTTATCCCTGTCAACAACCCCTTCCAGGCCACAGTTGATCGTCTCTCGCTCATCAGTGCCCTCAAGCGTGTGGGTGTATTCTGCAACCAGAGCAGCGGCCTCATGAAGCTCCATCTCGAGAACAACCTGATGCAGATCAGCGGTCAGGACCTCGATTACAGCACCTCGGCAGAGGAGAACCTCATGTGCGACTACAACAACTCGCCCATCAGCATCGGTTTCAGCTGGCAGTATATGGAGGAGATTGCCAACATCCTGCCAGGCGAGACCATCACCGTGCAGCTGGCTGACCCAAGCCGTCCCGGTGTCATCACTCCCGGCGAGCCCGACCCCAACGACGATGTCATCATGCTGCTCATGCCCATGATGCTCTCCGACTAATACGACTATACTTCTGCCGCACCACCCCTATAGATACGCGGCATAAGCATCATACTTATCACCACCCAGAGACGAGGCATTTTGTCAGAGAGCAGAGTGCCTCGCCTTTTACAATTACGACGATTATGAAACTCAATCTCAAGAATCCCATCATATTCTTCGACCTCGAGACCACCGGACTCGACACGGCCAAGTCGCGCATCGTAGAGATCAGTTACATCAAGGTGCACCCCAACGGCAACGAGGAGAGCGCCACCATGCGCATCAACCCCGAGTGTCACATACCCGAGGTATGCACCGAGGTGCACGGCATCACAGACGAGGACGTGGCCGACTGCCCCACCTTCAAGCAGGTGGCCCCCGACCTGGCCCAGGTCTTCAAGGGATGCGACATCGCTGGCTTCAACAGCAATAAGTTTGATGTCCCCCTCCTGGTCGAGGAGATGCTGCGTGCAGGCGTAGACTTCGACATCAGCAAGCGTAAGCTCGTGGACGTGCAGAACATCTACCACAAACTGGAGCGTCGCACCCTGATAGCCGCCTACAAGTACTACTGCGGCAAGGACCTCACCGATGCACATAGCGCAGATGCCGACACCCGAGCCACCTACGAGGTGCTCCAGGCCCAGCTCGACATGTATCCCGACCAGCTCGAGAATGACATCGACTTCCTCGCCGACTTCAGCTGCTACACCTACAATGTAGACCTCGCAGGCCGCCTTATATATAAGGATAAGGAGAAGAAGATAGAGGAGATTATGATCAACTTCGGCAAGTACAAGGGTGAGACCCTCAAGAGCGTCTTCGAACGCGACCTCGGCTACTACAACTGGATTATGAATGCAGACTTCCCCGAGAATACCAAGCAGGTGTTCACCCAACTGCGATTCAAACTGGCTAACAAGTAAGGATATGCTAACGAACAAGAAGATAGTACTGGGCATCACGGGCAGCATCGCTGCCTACAAGGCATGCCACATCATACGCGGTCTCATCAAGCGAGGCGCTGAGGTGCAGGTGGTCATCACCCCCGCAGGCAAGGAGTTTATCACCCCCATCACCCTGAGTGCCCTGACGAGCAAACCCGTCGTGAGCGAGTTCTTCTCACAGCGCGACGGCACATGGCATAGCCACGTCAGCCTGGGGCTCTGGGCCGACGCCATGCTCATCGCCCCTGCCACAGCCAGCACCATCGGCAAGATGGCTCACGGCATAGCCGACAACATGCTCATCACCACTTACCTCAGCATGAAGGCACCCGTCTTCCTGGCCCCAGCCATGGACCTCGATATGTATGCTCACCCATCCACCCAGCACAACCTCGACATCCTGCGCTCCTATGGCAACCATATCATAGAGCCCGGCAGCGGTTTCCTGGCCTCACACCTCGTGGGCAAGGGACGCATGGAGGAGCCCGAGGAGATCATCGCACAGCTCGAGGCGTTCTTTGGTGAGCAGCAGGCAACCGCCAAGAGCATGGACGGACAGCGTGTACTCATCACCGCCGGTCCCACCTACGAGAAGATAGACCCCGTGCGCTTCATTGGCAACTACAGCAGCGGCAAGATGGGCATCGCCCTGGCCGAGGAGTGTGCCCGCCGAGGCGCTGAGGTGGAACTCGTATGCGGCCCTGTCTCACTCCAGACCACTCATCCCAACATCCACCGCACCGACGTGGAGAGCGCACAGCAGATGTACGAGGCAGCCACCCGTCTCTACCCCACCTGCCACAGCGGCATACTCTGTGCAGCCGTGGCCGACTTCACCGTAGCCGAAGTGGCAGCCGAGAAGATCAAGCGCGAGGGCGACGACCTTGTGCTTCGCCTCAAGCCTACTCACGACATCGCCAAAGCCCTCGGACAGCAGAAACGCCCCGACCAGCATTTGGTGGGATTTGCCCTCGAAACACATCAGGAACTGGAGCATGCCCAGCAGAAGCTACGCAAGAAGAACTTCGACTTCATCGTGCTCAACTCCCTGCGCGACGAGGGTGCCGGATTCCAGCACGACACCAACAAGATTAGCATCGTCTCCGCCACAGCCAAGACCGACTATCCCCTCAAGCCTAAGTCGGAGGTGGCCAGCGACATCATCGACCAAATGGAAAGTCTCTAACACACACTATGAACAAGGTCCTTATCACATTCTCCCTCCTCGTGCTGCAGGCTGCCACGCTTGCCGCCCAGGAACTCAATGCCAAGGTGGTGGTCAACCATCAGCAGGTCAACTCCACCGAGCAGGCCATCTTTGATGAACTGCAAAACAAGGTGCAGGCCTTCCTCAATGAGCGCAACTGGACCGGACTGACCTTCAAGGAACTGGAGCGCATACCCTGCAGTTTCAACATCACCGTCAACAGCTACGACCAGAGCGACGGCAGTTTCAAGTGTTCGCTGCTCATGTCGTCCACCCGTCCGGTATACAACTCCACGTACACCACCCCACTCTACAGCATCAAGGACGGCGACTTCAACTTCAACTTCCAGCAGACGGACCAGTTGGAGTATAGCGGAGCCAACAACCTCTCGAGCAATCTCGTGGCCATGCTTGCCTACTATGCCCACATGATAGTGGGCTACGACCTCGACTCAATGGCTCCCCTCGGAGGTACCGACGTGCTGCATGCGGCTGAGGACATTGTGACATACGCCCAGGACCTTGGCTACAACGGTTGGAAGGCCTTCGATGATGGCAAGAACCGCTTTGCCCTCCTCAACGACTATCTCGATGGTGCCATGGAACCCTACCGACAGATGGTGTACAAATACCACCGCGAGGGGCTCGACCACATGGCTGACAACCCCGAGGAGGCCCGCAAGGCCATCACCGAGAGCCTCACCATGCTCGACGAGGCCCGCACGGCTAAGAACATGTGCCACTTGCCCCAGCTCTTCAGCGAATACAAGCGCGACGAACTGGTCAACATCTACACCGGTCATGGCACCAGCCAGGAGAAACAACAGGTGGTTGAGATACTCAACCGCGTGGACATGAGCCAAAGCGCCACATGGGAGAAGATACTCAAGTGACCCACTGCCTAAAGATTCCATACTAATGCTCAAGCATCTATATATCAAAAACTACGCACTCATTGAGGAGCTCGACATTGACCTCCACGCCGGTTTCTCCGTCATCACGGGCGAGACCGGTGCGGGTAAGTCTATCCTGCTCGGTGCCATCGGATTGCTGCTGGGCCAGCGTGCCGACACCAAGGCCATCAAGCAGGGCGAAAGCAAGTGCATCATCGAGGCCACCTTCGACCTCACGGGCCAGCACCTTCAGGCGCTCTTCGAACAGGAGGACATGGAGTACGACCCCGCAGAGTGCATCGTGCGCCGCGAACTGACCGCCGCCGGCAAGAGCCGCGCCTTTGTCAACGATACACCCGCCAGCGTCAGCCAACTCAAGGCGCTGGGCGAACATCTCGTCGATATACATTCGCAGCACAAGAATCTCTTCCTCGGACGCGAGGATTTCCAACTCAACGTGCTCGACATACTGGCCGACAACCGCTCCCTGGTGGACCCCTACAAGGCCCTCTATCGCGACTACATAGCCAAGCGCCGCGCCCTGAAGCAGATGATGGAGGAGGCCGAGAAGAACCAAAAGGACCAGGACTACCTGCAGTATCAGTACGACCAGTTGCGCGAGGCCGATCTCCAGAGTGGCGAGGATGCCGAACTGGAGCGTGAGGAACAGCTCCTCTCGCATGCCGAGGACATCAAGGGGTCACTCTATCGCGCCGATGGCATGCTCCAGGGCGAGAACACCTGTCTCGATATGTTGCGCCAGGTGCAGCATGCCATGGAGAGTATCAGCGAGGTATACCAGCCTGCCACCGCGCTTGCTGAGCGTCTGGAGAGCACCTATATCGAACTCAAGGACATTGCCGCCGAGATAAGCAGCGGAGCCGAGGACATCGAGTTTGACCCCGCACGCCTGACCTTCATCACCGAGCGCCTCAATACCATCTACACCCTCCAGCAGAAGCATCATGTGGACTCCTGCGATGCTCTCATCGACCTGCGCAACCAGTATGAGGCCCAGCTCGACCTTATCGTCAATAGCGATGAGCATATCGCTGAGGCAGAGGCAGAGGTGGAGCGCCTTCGCGAGCAAGTCATGGACCAGGCACAGGCCATCACGCAGAGTCGCATCGAGAGTGCCAAACGCCTGGAGCAGACCATGTGCAGCAAGCTGCAGATGCTGGGCATGCCCAACGTCAACTTCGTGGCGCAGGTCACCACCCGCACCGAGCCCGACCAGAGCGGTATCGACAAGGTGGACTTCCTCTTCTCGGCCAACAAGAACGGTACGCCACAGAGCATTGCCACCATAGCCAGTGGTGGTGAGATAGCCCGCGTGATGCTCTCGCTCAAGGCCATCATCGCCCAGGCCACCCATCTGCCCACCATCATCTTCGACGAGATAGACACCGGTGTGAGCGGACAGATCGCCGACCGCATGGCCGAGATCATGCGCGAGATGTGTCAGGAGGGTCACACCCAGGTCATCAGCATCACCCACCTCCCCCAGATTGCCGCTTCGGGTGCCGCCCACTACCGTGTATACAAGGAGGACACCGATGATGCCACCCTCAGTCACATCATCCAGCTCACCCACGAGGAGCGCATCCACGAACTGGCCAATATGCTCAGCGGAAGCCAGATTACCGAAGCCGCTCTCGAGAATGCCCGCATCCTGTTGCAGAAATAATTACTTTTGGCCCCGTACCATCAATCGTTGACCGTTGACCACAGACTATTAAATATGAAACGCATACTTACACTCTCATTCCTCCTCTCCACCTCGCTCTACATGGTGGCACAGACCCCCAAATGGTATAAGAAGGCACGCAAGGCCCAGGTGGCCGTCATTGCCTACGACGCAAAGGGCGAGATACACCAGGGCCAGGGTTTTTATACCAATGCAGATGGCCTTTTCGTCAGTTCGTACGACCTCGTCAAGGGAGCCAACAAGGTGACCCTCATCACCACCGACAACAAGACCGCCACGGCCCAGCGTCTGGCCGGAGCCAATTGCCTCTACAACGTGGCCAAACTCCAGAGCGACGCCACGAAGACACCCTACAATCCCTCTGCTACGGCACCCGTGATGAAGGGCGACGTCCTCTACGTCATGCCCCTCTCCACCCAGAAGGACGCCACCCCAAAGCGCGACACCGTGGTGGGCGTGGAGCAGTTTGAGGGCACCTATGCCTACTATCGTCTCACCGATACCACCGACGAGCGCCTCGAGGGCTGTCCGGTGATGAACGAGGAGGGCCAGACCGTGGGCATCCTCCAGATCAGCGGTCAGGGCGACAAGCGTGCTGCCTATGTGCTTAGTCTCAACTATGCCGAGGCACTCGCAGTACGTGCCCTCGACTACAACAACGCCGACCTCCGTGCCATCCATCTACCTATGGCCCTGCCCGCCGACGAGAGCCAGGCATCCAGTTTTCTCTACCTCGTCAGCACCCAGCACCCCGACTATCTCACCCATGCCGCCGACTTTATCAACCGCTTCCCCCAGAGCCCTGTCGGCTATATCCAGCAGGCTGAGGCACAGATAGCCCGCTGTGACTACGAGGCAGCCACACAGACCTACAGCCAGGCTCTCAAGGCCAAGACCGGCAAGGACGACGAACTACACTATGCCCTCTCAAAGGCCATCTATGGCGCATGCATCAACAAGGTGGATGCCCGCCCCGAGTCGTGGACCCTCGACAAGGCCCTCGAGGAGGCTCGTGCCGCCAACAGCGCCAACCCCAGTCCCATCTACACCTCCATGGAGGGCTTCTGTCACTATGCCATGGAGCACTATGCCGAGGCACTCACGGCCTTCTCAAGCCTCTCGACCACCAATCTGCGCAGCGCAGAGTACTTCAACTACTGTGCGGAATGCAAGAAGAAACTCGATGCCCCTCGCGAGGAGATACTCGCCCTGCAGGATAGCGCCATAGCCACCTTCACCCGTCCCTACACCCAGGAGGCAGCCCCCTACTTCATCCTCCGTGCGCAGACGCTCATCGCCATGGACCGCCATCGTGATGCCGTGAAGGACTACAATGAGTATGGCCACATCATGTCGCGCTCGCTCACCGACCACTTCTACTACCAGCGTTATCAGCTGCAGCTCAAGTGCCGCTACTATGAGGCCGCACTCTCCGACATCCGCCAGGCACGTCTGCTCAAGGCCGACAATCCCCTCTACCATGCCGAGGAGGCAGCCGTATGCTACCGCTGCGGACTCTTCGACGAGGCCATCATCGCCTGCCGTGAGGCCATACGCCTCGACCCAGAGTTTGCCGATCCCTACCGCCTCTATGGCATGAGCCTCAAGCAGCAGGGCAAGAACAAGGAGGCCAAGACCCAGCTGCAGAAGGCTGCCGACCTTGGTGACGAGGTGGCCAAGAAACTCCTGAGCGAGTAGGCCATACCATCAAGGCCATGTCATACCATAGCCCCACAGAAGCCATGCATCCATTTGAACTACGCGTACAGCACTATATCTCCACTCACCATCTCCTCCGTCGCGAGGGGGTGGTGCTTGTGGCATTAAGCGGAGGTGCCGACTCGGTTGCTCTGCTGCTGATGCTGCGTGCCATGGGGTTTGAAGTGAGGGCCCTGCATTGCAATTTCCACCTGCGTGGCGAGGAGTCCGACCGCGACGAAGCATTCGTCACAGCGCTCTGCCACACCAATAATGTTCCTCTCGACATCACGCACTTTGCCACCGCGGACTATGCCCAAGCCCACGGCATCAGCATCGAGATGGCTGCCCGCAACCTGCGCTACGAGTGGTTTGCGTCTATGCTCACCCACCACAAGGCGCAGGCCATAGCCGTGGCCCACCACACCGACGACCAGGCCGAAACCCTCCTGCTCAACCTCACACGCGGCACCGGTCTGCGCGGTCTCTGTGGTATGTCACCCCGCCATGGCAGCATCGTCCGTCCGCTGCTTTGCCTGACGCGTGCCGACATCACGTCCTATCTTGCCGAGACGGGGCAGACGTACGTCACCGACTCCACCAATCTGGAGCGTGAGGCCCAGCGCAATGTGCTCCGCCTCGATGTGATGCCCCAGTTGCAGACCATCAATCCACAGGCCCACACCCACATGGCCCACACGGCCGACATCCTCCGCCAGAGCCTCTATTATTATAAATTAGGTATACAGCAGGCCCTGCGTGAGATAGACGCAACGGAGGCCCACCTCCCCATCCGTCCGCTGCTCGCATCTCCCCACCCTGCCCTGCTCCTCCACGAGTGGCTCAACGGCCGTGGCTACAATGCGCAACAGGAGGCCGACATTCTGGCCCATGCCGAGGCCCCATCGGGTGCCATCTACGAGTCGCCCACCCATCGTCTGCTCCGCGACCGCACGGCCTTCATCTGTCTCCCCCATGAAGCCTTTGCTCCTGTCGACGTCGTCTTGCCTCTCGAGGTTACCACGACTGTTGCCTCCGGCGTCACCCTCCGCACCTCCCTCCACGATGCCAGCGAAGACTTGCCCCGCGGTCCGCAGTATGCATGGATTGACGCCGACCTCATCACGGCTCCCCTCCGCATACGCCGTACCCGTCAGGGCGACACCTTCCACCCCTTCGGCATGCGTGGCACCAAGCTGGTCAGCGACTTCCTGACCAACCTCAAGGTTTCCCTCTTCGACAAGCAACTCCAACTCCTCGTGGAGCACCACGGCGACATCCTCTGGCTCATAGGCCGACGCTCCGACCACCGCTACCGCGTCACCCCCACCACCCATCGCATCCTGCTCATAGAACTGCTATGAGCAGGATGTCGCATTTTTAAGGACGTAAAAATGGGCTTATAGGTCAAAAATTATAGGTTAACATATCACTCGCTGGTGATATGTTTCTTATAGCCAATGCCCCTGAAACGGGGCTCCTAACATAGTATAAAGGCCATTAAGGGTTGAAAAGGGGAGTTAAAGGGTTGGAAAGGGACGTCACCTCCGTTGATACCAGTCCGAAGTTCGTCCCCTTTTATTAAGGGCCATAAAGGGTTGAAAAGGGGAGTTAAAAGGTTTGAAAGGGACAATACCTCTGTAAACATCAGCAAAGCCATTCGTCCCTTTAACTCCACTTTACAACCCTTTATTACCCTTAAAAGCCCTTATACACAAACGTATCGTCCCTTTAACTCCACTTTACAACCCTTTATTACCCTTAAAAGCCCTTATACA
>CALZKW010000007.1 GCA_945788095.1 uncultured Prevotellaceae bacterium
TATCAGTTGCACCATCTCATATATATCAGTTGCATCATCTCATATATATCAGATGCATCATCTCATATATATCAGTTGCATCATCTCATATATATCAGTTGCACCATCTCATATATATCAGATGCCTTGTTCCATATATATCAAAGGAGAGGATTGGATATGATGGGGGGTGAGCAGCATAGTCTCACTGTGTGTTCTGTGGGGCTAATTGGAGTATATGGGGGGGGGATGGGGACAGAAAATATCAATAGAGAAAAAAAGGCGATAAAGTATGCAGAAGGATAGTACTCTCCTCCCTATAGGGTGAGCGCTCTCCTATTTACGAGGTGAGCGCTCTCCTGTTCACGAGGAGAGCGCTCACTTCTTGTATAAGAGTATAACGTTATTTCGTAGCCTTGCGCTCCAGTTCGGAGAGCGCCTCGAGGCGGTGAGTTTCGAGGAACTCATTGATGCCACAGAGATGCTCACGCACATGGCCATGACCAAACTCGTAGACCTTGGTGACGAGGCCGTCGAGGAAGTCGCGGTCGTGGCTCACAAGGATAAGCGTACCGTCGAAGTCCTGGAGGGCCTGCTTCAGCACGTCCTTGGTGCGGAGATCGAGGTGGTTGGTGGGCTCGTCGAGGATGAGCAGATTGACGGGTTCGAGCAGCAGTTTGAGGATGGCCAGACGGGTGCGCTCACCTCCGGAGAGCACCTTCACCTTCTTGGTGCTCTCCTCGCCGCCAAACATGAAGGCACCAAGAAGGTCGCGTATCTTGTTGCGCACCTCACCCTTGGCCACATCGTCGATGGTCTGGAAGACGGTGAGGTCGCCATCCAGGAGCGAAGCCTGATTCTGGGCAAAGTAGCCTATCTGCACATTGTGGCCCAGCTGCAGTGTGCCCTCGTGCTGGAGCTCGCCCATGATGCACTTGACGAGCGTAGACTTACCCTCACCATTGCGACCCACGAAGGCTATCTTGTCACCGCGCTCCACCATGAGGTTGACACCCGAGAAGATGCGCTTGTCGTCGAAGGCCTTGCCCACTCCGTCCATCGTGACGGGATAGGTGCCGCTGCGTGGTGAGGGTGGGAAGCGCAGACGCAGGCGGCTGGTGTCCTCGTCGTCGACCTCGATGAGCTGTAGTTTCTCGAGCATCTTGACGCGGCTCTGCACCTGGAGTGTCTTAGAGTAGGTGCCCTTGAAGCGCTCGATGAAGTCCTTGGTCTCCTGTATCATCTTCTGCTGTTCCTCGTACTGCTTCATCTGCTGCTCGCGGCGCTCGCGTCGCAACTCCAGGTAGTGGCTGTAAGAGGCACGGTAGTCGTAGATACGGCCCATGGTGACCTCGATGGTGCGCGTGGTGATGCTATCCACAAAGCGGCGGTCGTGGCTGATGACCACCACTGCCTTGCCGCTCTCGCGGATGAAGTCCTCGAGCCAGAGGATTGACTCGATGTCGAGATGATTGGTGGGCTCGTCAAGCAGGAGCACATCGGGATTCTTGAGCAGGAGTTTGGCCAGCTCGATACGCATACGCCATCCTCCCGAGAACTCGCTGGTGGGGCGCGTAAAGTCGGTGCGCTCGAAACCAAGACCAAGGAGGGTCTTCTCGACATCCTCCTCGAAGTGGGTCATATCGATGGCATAGAACTTCTCGCTCAGGGCAGACACTTGCTCGATGAGGGCCATATACTCGTCGCTCTCATAGTCGGTGCGGGTGGTGAGCTCCTGGTTGAGGCGGTTGATCTCTGCCTCCGTCTCGTGGAGATGGGCAAAGGCTTGCGATGCCTCCTCGAAGACCGTACGTCCGTCCTCCGTCATGAGATGCTGGGGCAGATAGGCCACCTGGCAATCCTTGGGCACCGACACCGTGCCACGTGTAGGCTGGCGCACGCCGGCCAATATCTTCAGAAGGGTGCTCTTGCCCGCACCATTCTTGCCCATGAGGGCGATGCGGTCCTTCTCATTGATCTGAAACGAAATATCGCTGAAGAGCGTAGTGCCGCCAAACTCCACGGCAAGTCCGTCTACTGTAATCATAAATCAGTCTGTAATAGTCTATTGTTAGAAATCGGAGGGCAAAAGTACTCAAAAATATCCACATTATCCATCCCGGCTACCATGTATTCCATATATAAATAGTATATTTGTCTACAGAAACCTTAATTATTCTCCATTATGAACAAATACTTAGCCTCAGCCATCACCTTGATACCCACCCTTGCCATGGCGCAAGGACAGCGCCCCAACATCATCTACATCATGTGTGACGACATGGGATACGGCGACCTCGGATGCTACGGACAGCAGCTCATTGCCACACCCCACCTCGACCGCATGGCCAGCGAGGGCATGCGATTCACTCAGGCATATGCAGGCAGCCCGGTGAGCGCCCCCTCGAGAGCCTCATTCATGACCGGACAGCACACTGGTCACACCCACGTGAGAGGCAATCGTGAGTATTGGCGCGACGGCATGCGCGACAATATGTACGGACAGCGACGCGACTATCCCATCATCGGTCAGGAGCCCTACCTCATGACCCACCGCATCGTGCCCGAACTCTTCAAAGAGGCGGGATACCGCACCGGCATGTTCGGCAAGTGGGCCGGCGGATATTGGAACAGCGACTACCCCGACACCTATGCCACCACACAGGAGGGCAACACCGACACGTCGAAGTACCGCACCTCGTCGTCGTCATCACTGCCCAACAAGCGCGGCATCGACTGCTACTATGGTCCCGTATGCCAGTTTCAGGCGCACACCTACTACCCCAACTTCCTCAACCGCTTTGACCCCGAGGGCCGCGGCGATACCTGCGTAGTGGCCGAGGTGATGGAGGAGAATATCAAGTACCCCACCGTATTCAATGGCAGCATGGACTTCGAGAAGCGCCCGCAGTATAGCGCAGACATGATACACCGCTACGCCATGGACTGGATAGACCGCATGGCACAGCAGGATGATCCCTTCCTCGGTATCTTCACCTATACGCTGCCTCATGCCGAACTCTGGCAACCCAACGACAGCATCCTGCAGCACTACACCAAGGCCTTCGCCTGCGATGAGAAGCAGTTTGGCGGCAACCTCAGTAGTTGGTATCACCAGAACAGCAACTCGCATGCTCAGTTTGCAGCCATGATAACCCGTCTGGATGCCTATGTCGGCGAAATCAGACAGAAGCTCGAGGAGAAGGGACTGGCCGACAATACGCTCATCATCTTCACCAGCGACAACGGTCCCCACGAGGAGGGAGGCGCAGACCCCGACTGGTTTAACCGCGACGGACTGCTGCAAGGCAAGAAGCGCTCCACCTATGAGGGAGGCATCCGTGTGCCTTTCATCTGCTGCGGCCCTAATGTGCCCCAGGGCGTAGTCAACGACCATCAGCTGGCCTTCTACGACATCATGCCCACCCTGCTCGACTACATCGGTGAGCACGAACAGGCACGCCAGCACTCGCTCCAGGCATCTACCACTGAGACCACCTATGACGGCATCTCCTTCTACCCCACCCTCACCGGACGCGACGCAGAACAGCAGCACCACGAATATCTCTACTGGGAATTCCACGAGACCAACATGATGGGCCTCCGCGTGGGTGACTGGAAGATGGTGGTCAAGGCAGGACAATGCCGCCTCTACGACCTCGCCACAGACATCCACGAGGACCATGATGTGGCACAACTCCACCCCGACATCGTGGAGCGTATGAAGCAGATTATACAGTCGCAGCATACCGACAACGCACTCTTCCCCGTCACACTCCCCCAGTAAAATGCTGACACCACCTACACGGTGACTCCCACAGAGCCCTTCGTAGTCGAGGTGCAACTCAAGAACGTCGACACCCTGCCATGCTACAGCGCACTCTATGCCATCATACTCCAAAAGGCAGAGGCCCAATCGTCTACTGACGTACACGCGCCCACCACTACGCCACCCACCACACGCAAGTACCTTGCCGGCAAGCGCATCGTCATCGACAAATACTGTCAACGATACAACGCCCTCGGGCAGAAACTCCGTTGATATTTACCATAATATTAGTACAACAGCAGCAGTTTTTGCACAAAATAGTTGTGTATGTGCGATAATTGCCGTACTTTTGCACACACCAAACATAAATTGTGCATATTATGACAACTACACAAGTACCAAGTTTTAACAATATCATCGCCGAAAGCATCAAGAAGCATTGGGATCTCAATGCACTGAGCGACCACGGCGAAATCACCTTCCAGTATCACGACGTAGCCCGCATCATCGAGAAGCTTCACATCCTCTTTGAGCACGCTGGCATCCAAAAGGGCGACCGCATCGCCCTCTGCGGACGCAACAGCGCACGCTGGGGCGTGGCCTTCCTTGCCACTCTGACCTATGGTGCAGTCTGTGTGCCCATCCTCAATGAGTTCCATCCTCAGCAGGTGCACGACATTGTCAACCACTCTGAGGCTCGCCTCCTCATGGTAGGCGACGGTGTGTGGAAGAAGCTCGATGCCTCACAGATGCCCAACCTCGAGGGTGTGCTCTCGCTCGTAGACCACAGCCTGCTGGTGTCGCGCTCTGAGCAGCTGACCTATGCCCGCGAGAATCTCAACCGACTCTTCGGTGAGCGCTATCCCATGAACTTCCGCAAGCACCACCTCACCGGCTACCATCAGGACCAGCCCGAAGAGCTTGCCATCATCAACTACACCAGCGGTACCACCAGCAACAGCAAGGGCGTGATGATACCCTACCGTGCCATCTGGAGCAACTCCGACTTTGCCAACCACGTGCTCAGCAAGGAGATACAGGCCGGCGACAAGATTCTCTCCATGCTCCCCATGGCCCACACCTACGGCTTGTCGTTCGAGTTCATCTTCGAATTCCTGGCCGGTGTGCATATCAGCTTCCTCACCAAGACTCCCAGTCCTGCCGTGCTGCTCAAGGCTCTGGCAGAGATTAAGCCCAAAATAGTGATTGTCGTGCCCCTCATCATCGAGAAGATTGTGCGCAAGGCCATCATGCCCAAGATACGCGACCCCAAAGTGCGCGTCATGATGAACCTCCCCATCGTGGGCGACAAGATCAAGAAGCGCATCTGCGAGGGACTCAAGCAGGCTCTCGGTGGCAACTTCTATGAGGTCATCATCGGCGGTGCAGCCCTCAACCAAGAGGTAGAGCAGCTACTCCACGACATCCAGTTCCCCTACTGCGTCGGCTACGGTGCCACCGAGTGTGCCCCCATCATCACCTACGATGACTGGAAGAACCATAAGGTGGGCAGCTGCGGTAAGCCCGTCATCCACATGGAGGTCAAGATTGACAGCGAGGATCCCGAGAAGATAGCCGGCGAAATCCTGGCACGCGGTCTCAACACCATGCTCGGATACTACAAGAACGAGGAGGCCACCCGCCAGACTCTCGACAGCGAGGGATGGTATCACACCGGCGACCTCGGTATCATGGACAAGGACGGCAACGTGTTCATCAAGGGACGCTCCAAGAACATGCTTCTCAGCGCCAACGGTCAGAACATCTACCCCGAGGAGATTGAGGACAAACTCTCGAGCATGCCCATGGTGGCCGAGTGCATCATCATCCAGAAGAACGCCAAGCTCTACGGCCTCGTATTCCCCGATCAGGAGCAGGTGAAGCGCCTCCGTCTCTCTGACTCCGACCTCGAGGCCCTCATGGAGCAGAACCGCAAGGACCTCAACACCCAGTTGCCTTCATACAGCCAGGTGGCTAAGATGAAGATCTACGACCAGGAGTTTGAAAAGACCCCCAAGAAAAGCATCAAGCGCTACCTCTACATGAACGCAGAGGTGTAACGCACTAAGACAGACAAGCAAAGCAGACAGGCATCGATACCCACACATACGGGTCGATGCCTGTCTGCTTTGTTTGTGTATATTCAGGCAACATATAGCTCAGTTTATCCACAATGAAAATATACGAAGGTAGCATTAGATATATATGGAACACATCGTTTGATATATATGGAACGGGGTGTTTGATATATTGACGGTCCTGTTGTGACTATCCACGCAAAAATTAGCTTCGTGCCCTTCTTAGACCCGCTTCGCTCGCTAAGCGTCACACCTGCGGGGATGCCCAGCGCGTGCCTTCGTGTGAGATAATTCTATTTTTCCATTCGTTCCGTTGTTCCCCCACCTCCCTCACAAACCATAATAAAACAATAGTCCCCAAACATTGCGGCGGAGAGCCGGGATGTTTGGGGACTAATCATATAATGATATGGACCTTAGAGCACGGTCAGTTTGGCATAGCGGAGGAGAAGTTGCTTGGTGCCGCAGTTTTCAAATTCTACCACGGCCTTGATGTCGGCACCGGTGCCCTCGATGCTGCGGATGGTGCCCTTGCCAAAGCGTGCATGCTCTACGCGCTGGCCCTGACAGAACGGGGATGAGGAACCTACCGATGACGATGGAGCCGTAGTCTGGGGGGGGGCTGCGGGGGGTACGGACGAGGTTTGCACACGCTTGAGCGTCTTGCCCCTCACGCTGGAGGGAGGAGGCGTGGTCTGCGATTTGGCTGACTGACGGCCGAAGGGCGGTTCGCCAAAGGGGGTACGCGTACTTGCTCCGTATGATGACGCACTGCTGCGACCTTCGCCCGACGAGAAGTGCGAGGAATAACTGCCTCCACGACTGCCCGATGATGAGGTAAACGATGAGTAGTTGTTGCTGCGGCCATGGTTGGAGGCACCGTTGACGCTGCCCTTGCGCTCGATGAGTCGCGAGTCTATCTCACGCAGGAAGCGGCTGGGCTCCATCATCTCCGAGCGGCCATAGCGGAAACGGTTGCGGCAGGAGGTCAGTATCAGTTCCTCGCTGGCACGCGTCATGGCCACATACATCAGGCGGCGCTCCTCCTCCAGTCCGCGGGGCCCCTCGTCGAGGGCCATCTGGTTGGGGAAGAGAGTCTCCTCGAGACCCACCACAAAAACGATGCGAAACTCGAGTCCCTTGCTGGCATGTATGGTCATGAGCGTGACGAAACCCTCCGCGCTCTCCTGCTTCTCGGGCGTGTCGTCGAGGTCGGACATCAGACTTACCTCCTGGAGGAAGTCCGTGAGTCGGCACTCCAGTCCCTGCTCGGTCTTCTCCACCACAAAGGCAGAAATGGCATCTACGAGCTCGCGCACATTCTCCTGGCGCGAGAGATCCTCAGGATCGGTGCCACGGTTGACCTCTGCAGCCAAGCCACTCTTGCCCAGAATATGACGCGCCACGTCTTCAGCATTGGCCTGCACGGCCATGGTGCGGAAGTCGTCTATCATAAGTGCAAACTGCTGGAGCTTGGTAGCGGTGCCCTTGTTGACAGTCAGTCCGTAGCCTGCAGGATTGCTCACCACATCCATCGGGGTGACCTGGTGTGCCGACGTGGCCTCGAACACCTTGCGCAGGGTTGTGTCACCAATGCCACGTGCGGGATAGTTGATGACACGCTTGAGGGCCTCCTCATCGTTGGGGTTGACGGCCAAACGGAGGTAGGCGATGACATCCTTGATCTCCTTGCGCTGATAGAAGCTCAATCCGCCATAGATGCGATAGGGTATGCACTCACGGATGAGCGACTCTTCAAACTGGCGGCTCTGGCTGTTGGTGCGATATAGCACGGCTATCTGCTCGTAGGGCACATGGTATTTGTTGTGGAGCACGCTGATGCGGCGTGTCACAGAGTTGCTCTCCTCGATGTCACTGATGGCCTCCACGAGTTGCACGAGTTTGCCATTGCCGTTCTCGCTATACAGGCTCTTCTCTATCTGGTGACGGTTGTGACGAATCACGCTGTTGGCAGCCTCCACGATGGTCTGGGTGGAGCGGTAGTTCCGCTCGAGTTTGAAGAGCTGCGCTGTGGGGTAATGCTGACGAAACTGCAGTATGTTCTCGATGTTGGCTCCACGAAAGCTGTAGATACTCTGCGAGTCGTCGCCCACGACGCAGAGGCGCTGGTTGTGCTCGGTGAGCAACCACACTATCTGGTGCTGGGCGTAGTTGGTGTCCTGATACTCATCCACGAGAACGTAGCGGAACTGCTCCTCGTACTTCTTCCTCACCTCAGGGTGCTCCGATAGCAGGCGGTAGGTGAAGAAGAGGAGATCGTCGAAGTCCATGGCATTAGCCAGGCGGCAGCGTCGGGCGTACTCCTGGTAGATGCGCCACACGTTGGGCATAGAGCTCGTCATGTCGCTTGCCTGATACAGACCGGGGTAGGCATCGGGCCCCACCAGGGCATTCTTGGCCGTGCTGATGCGGTTGGCCACGGATGCCGGTTTATACTGCTTCTCGTCATAACCGAGTTCCTTGACGATACTCTTGATGAGCGACTTGGAGTCGGCAGCATCATAGATGGTGAAGTCGCGCTGCATGCCGATGCACTCCGCCTCTCGCCTAAGTATTCGTGCAAAGATACTGTGGAAGGTGCCCATCCAAAGTCGCTGCGCTTCGTCATTGCCCACGAGGGCCTGGATGCGGTCGCGCATCTCGCGTGCAGCCTTGTTGGTGAAGGTCAGCGCCAGTATGTTCCAGGGCATAATGCCCTGCTGCAGCATGTAGGCTATCTTGTAGGTCAGGACGCGCGTCTTGCCACTGCCTGCACCCGCAATAACAAGCGATGGTGTGTCGTAACACACCACCGCCTGTCGTTGTATATCGTTGAGTTCGTTGAGCATGAATATCTTTATGCTTTTTTATGCTTTAATGGCCATTAAGGGTTGAGAAGGGGAGTCAAAGGGCTATAAAGGGACGAATGTCCTGCTGGTGTAACGGGGGTGAAGTCCCTTTATAGCACGAGCGGAGCGAGTTAACTCCCCCTTTATTACCTTTTATTACCCTTAAAAAGGCGAAGCCGACCTGAAAATCTCAGGAAACTACTTGATTACGCCCAGCTCCTTACCAATCTTGGTGAAGGCGGCGATACACTTGTCGAGGTGCTCGCGCTCGTGGCCGGCAGACACCTGCACACGGATGCGGGCCTGACCCTTGGGCACCACGGGATAGTAGAAACCGGTGACGTAGATGCCCTCGTCCTGGAGCTTGGCTGCAAATACCTGGCTGAGCTTAGCATCATAGAGCATCACAGCGCAGATAGCACTCTGTGTGGGCTTGATATCGAAGCCGGCAGCAAGCATCTTGTCGCGGAAGTAGTTGACATTCTCCACCAGCTTGTCGTGGATGTCGTTGCTCTCCTTGAGCAGATGGAACATCTCGATACCTGCGCCCACGAGTGAGGGAGCGAGAGAGTTGGAGAAGAGATAGGGACGGCTGCGCTGACGCAGGATGTCGATAATCTCCTTGCGGCCAGTGGTGAAACCACCCATGGCACCACCAAACGACTTACCGAGGGTACCGGTGTAGATATCCACGCGGTCGTAGGTATTAAAAAACTCGCTTACACCGTGGCCAGTAGCACCAACGACACCTGCCGAGTGGCTCTCGTCGACCATCACCAGGGCGTCATACTTCTCTGCCAAGTCGCAAATCTTGTCTACGGGAGCCACATTGCCGTCCATAGAGAACACGCCATCGGTCACGATGATACGGAAGCGCTGGGCCTGTGCCTCCTGCAGACACTTCTCGAGTTCCTCCATATCGGCGTTGGCATAGCGGTAGCGCTTAGCCTTGCAGAGGCGCACGCCATCGATGATACTGGCATGATTGAGAGCATCCGAGATGATGGCATCCTCCTCGGTGAGCAGGGGCTCGAACACACCACCATTGGCATCGAAACATGCTGCATAGAGGATGGTATCCTCAGTCTTGAAGTATTCGCTGATCTCAGCCTCAAGCTGCTTGTGGATATCGGCTGTACCACAGATGAAGCGTACACTCGACATACCAAAGCCGCGCTTGTCCATCATATCCTTGGCTGCCTTGATAAGGCGGGGATGATTGCTCAGGCCAAGATAGTTGTTGGCACAGAAGTTCAACACCTCCTTGCCAGCCACCTGGATGGCAGCCTGCTGAGGGCTTTCGATGAGTCGTTCGTTCTTGTAGAGGCCTGCCTCCTTGATCTCCGCAATAGTCTTGCTGAGATGCTCTTGCATTTTACCGTACATAGTATTATCGTTTTGGGGTTTAGAATTTATGCATGCAAAGATAAGCAAACTATCCATACCTTTATTATATTACAGACTATAATTGTGGGAAATTGAAAAAAAAGTTGTTTTGCGGTTCATCTTAACACAAAAATACTTACCTTTGTTCTATCCTTCATAAACCTAAATAAATATGAAAAGAATCCTTATTATTGGCGCCACAGGCCAGATCGGTAGCGAACTGACCATGGCACTCCGCAAGCAGTATGGCGGCGAGAACGTAGTAGCAGGTCACATCGTAGGTTGCGCTCCCAAGGGCGAACTGCTCGAGAGCGGCCCCTTTGAGGTGTGCGACGTGACAGACAGCCAGATGATTGCCAACATCGTAAAGAAGTATCACATCGACACCATCTACAACCTGGCCGCCCTCCTCTCGGTGGTGGCTGAGAGCAAGCCCAAACTGGCTTGGAAGATTGGTATCGACGGCCTCTGGAACGTGCTCGAAGTAGCCCTCGAGCATGGTTGCGCTGTGTTCACCCCCAGCAGCATCGGTTCGTTTGGCCCCTCTACTCCCCACGTCATGACTCCTCAGGACACCATCCAGCGCCCCCGCACCATGTACGGCGTGACCAAGGTGACCACTGAGTTGCTCTCCGACTACTACTTCCTCAAGTATGGCGTCGACACCCGTTCGGTACGCTTCCCCGGCGTCATCAGCAACGTGACCCCTCCCGGAGGCGGCACCACCGACTATGCCGTGGATATCTACTACAGCGCCGTGCGTGGCGAAAAGTTCACCTGCCCCATCAAGCAGGGCACCCTCATGGACATGATCTACATGCCCGATGCCCTCAAGGCCAGCATCGACATCATGGAGGCTGATCCCTCACGCCTCGTTCACCGCAACGCCTTCAACATCGCCTCGATGAGCTTCGCCCCTGAGACCATCTTCGAGAACATCAAGAAGTACAAGCCTGACTTCGAGATGGACTACGCCGTTGAGGCTCTCAAGCAGAGCATTGCAGACTCATGGCCCGACTGCCTCGACGACACCTGCGCTCGCGAGGAGTGGGATTGGAAGCCCGAGTACGACCTCGACCGCATGACGCAGGACATGCTCGAGAAGCTCCCCATTCGCCTCGGACTGAACAAATAAGGCGTATACCCCACTGATTTTATACCCGGGTTTCACACCGCTGAGACCCGGGTCTTTTGTATACTGACACCCGGGTCTTGCGACGCTCAGACCCGGGTGTTTTTGGGGCTACCCCTAAATGGGAGATACAACAGCCGATGAAGGCTATTAGAAGGTCTTTTGGGGGCATTAGCATTCTACCTGTGCTTTTCAAATTTTACCAACTATAACTCTATCTCCCCGTCAGTTAGAAAAAGAATGCTGCCCAGCTGGCCTGCAGATGCGGGCCAACTGGGCAGCAAAAGTATGTCTCTTGGACTAAGTAAGTATGCCACTTGGGCACACTAAGTATGCTTGTCGGAGGATGTGGGGATGATGCTTACTCGAAGCTGACGGTGGGAGCCTTGTCGGCGCCTGCCTCGGCCTTGAACTCAGCACGACGCTGGAAGCCGAAGATCATGGCCACGATGTTGCCAGGGAAGTTGCGGATGGTGACATTGTAGTCCCTCACCTCCTTGTTGTACTCCTGACGTGAAGCACCGATACGGCTCTCTGTGCCCTCGAGCTGAGCCATGAGTTCAGAGAACTGCTTGTCGGCCTTCAGTTCGGGATAAGCCTCAGATACGGCCATCAGACGGCTCAGGGCGCTGCTCACGGCCGACTGTGCCTCCAGGAACTTCTGCATATTCTCCTCGGTGAGGTTAGAGGGATCGATGGTCACCTGGGTAGCCTTAGCACGAGCGTTGATTACACCCTCGAGGGTCTTCTCCTCGTGGCTGGCGTAGCCCTTCACGGTATTCACGAGGTTGGGGATGAGGTCAGCACGACGCTGATATTGGTTCTCTACGTTGGCCCATGCCTGGGTAACGGTCTCGTCGAGATTGACCATACCGTTATACTTGCTGACACACCAAAACACTAATACTGCCACGGCGCCGATAAGTAAAATAGAACTTTTCTTCATTGCTTACGAGTTTTGAGTGTTGATATTTGTTAGTTAGTTTTATTCGCTACTTGACTACAGGAATCTGGACTGCAACCATTGATGGCAAGACTAAAATCGTCCGCCGGCTCCACCACCTGAGGTGCGACCTCCACCAAGGCTGCCAAAGGAGCGACGACTGATGGTGCTGCCACCACCGCTGAAGACACCGCCTCCGCCAAGGATGGCACCGCCGGTGCGGGAGTCGTCGTCATGGCGCGAGGTGTCCATATCATACTCCGACACATTATGATAACCGCATTCGGGACAGGTGGTGGTGACGGTGACATGGATGGTATCCTTGTCCTTGTGCTCCGTCTGTCGGTTGCGTTTGAGCACATACTTGCCACACTGGGGACACTTCTTGGCCTGACGGCGCTGGTAGGCAATGAATCCGGCAGGGAGACCAATGGCAGCAAGGAGAGCTATCAGAGCCATGGATGTGCCCGTGGAGTCGGACGAACTGCCTATCGGTTCGCGTATGGTCTCGTCGCCCTCCACATACTTGCTAATGGCCTCCACGGTCTGCAGCATGGCTTCGTTCCACTTGCCCTCCTTGAGCAGAGGCACGAAATAGCTGTCCTCGATGCGTCGGCAGATGGCATCGGGCAGAGTGCCCTCAAGACCTGTGCCGGGCATGAGGAAATAGCTGCGGTCGTCGGTGGCAAGGGTGAGCAGGAATCCGGTGTTCTTCTTGCTATTGCCAATGCCGAGCCTGTTGTATACATCGTAGGTGAACTGCCACATGTCGTCGCCTTCCACATTGGTTATGGCTACAACGATACCCTGCACGCCAGTGCTGTCCTGGAGTTCGTACAATACGGTATCGATGGCCGCCACGGTGCGGGCATCGAGTATGGAGTCGGGATTGATGACACGTGAATACTTGAGGTTGTCTCTGTGGAAGGGCAGCGTCTGGGGGCTATACACCTTGGTTTGTGCTACAAGGGCCACCAAGAAGAGGATTATGACTGTAAGTTTTCTCATTGTGGATAGATTTATGGGGTGGCCAATATCTATAACAGATAAATCTGTCTTGTTCTACCTATTGGTCCAGTCGGGCTTGACATATCGACAGGCCCGACTGGACCATTGGGTCTATGGGGTATATGGGCTCGATGCCACCCCTGCTACATGATTTCTGAGGGGATGGATGGCTCGGGGTCGGGGGCTGGCTCTGAGGGCTCAGAGGTGGTGACATCGATGATGCCAAGGTCGTCGGCGTCGGGGGTACCAACCTCTGCGGGAGCTGGTTCGGGCTCGGCAGCAACTTGCTGGGGAGCGGTGGTCTGTGCGGCTTCCTTGCGCTCTGCCTCAGCCTTAGCCTCTGCCTCCTTGGCCAGACGGGCGGCTTCGGCTGCCTGGCGGTCAGCCTCCTCGCGTGCCTTCTTCTGGTCGTCGGTCAGTTCGGGTATGGTCGACTTGATCTGCTTCACCTCCTCCTGCTCCATGTAGTTGTCGTCGGGATGAGCCTCATCGAGTTGGAGTTCGCTGGCCACATAGCTATTAAACTCTTTGGCGATATAGACACCACCGAGTATCACACAGGTCCAGAAGAAGCAGAAGGGGAAATAGTAGAGCACGGGATGTATCTTGCGCTTGGGCTTCTCCTCTGCGGGAGCTTGCTCCTCAGCGGCATCTTCCATCTCGGGAAAATCGTCTTCTACATCGACCACTTCGTCGGTCTGCACGTCGGCTTCAAGGAATAATTCGTCGTCATTGTTCTGTATCTTATCGCTCATATCTCTCTGTTTTTAATAGTATATTCGCAGCAAAAGTAAGCATAAATGATGAGTCCTCAAAACTTTTTGCGTCAAAATCACAGAGTAAGCCCCTGAAAACGCCTATCTCTCCAGTTGGGCAGATGGTGTCGGTAGCTGATAAACCCACAGATGGGCATCGGTGGGCTGCTGTCCGACTACCACCCATGATGGGAGCAGAGCCTGATGGGTGAAACCTGCAGAAGGGAAGAGCCGCAGCGCTGGTTCGTTGCCTTCAGCCACCACGGCATAGATGATACGGATGGGGAGATTGGCCTTGATATAATTCATGAGTGCCAATAGCGCCTGGCGGGCTATACCACGGCGACGTGTAGCAGCACTGACCACGATGCCCACCTCGGCACGCTGGTGGAGAGGAGAGAACTGACACAAATCGAGAAAGCCCACTGCCCTACCCTCGCTGAGGATGGTGAGGCGTAGCTGTTCGTCCTTGAAGATGTCGCTCTGTGACTGGAGTATGAACTCACGCATGGCATAGCGGCTCAGGGGCTGGCGAGTGCTGCCGTGCTGCCACATGGTGGGGTCATTCTCGATGCGGTACATGAGGTCGAGATCCTCGGGTTCGATGGCGCGGAGTGTTACCATGGGCATTACTTGAAGAGTTCGTCGAGTTTCTGATAGAACTCAGGCACCTCGCCCTCATAGCGCCCCACGATGGTGCCTTCGGGCGAGATGATAATCTTGGTAGGGAAACCCGTGACACCATAGAGCCCCACGAGTGATCCGTCTGGATCGTCCTCATCATTGAGCACGTGGGTCCAGCGCATCTCATTGTCGCGCACAAAATCGCGCAAGGCGTTCTCCTCATCGCCATAATCCACGCCGATGATTTCCATGCGATCGGAGTACTTCTCGTAATAGGTACGCATGGTGGGGATGCCCTTGACGCACCAGCCGCACCATGTGCCCCAGAAGTCGAGCACAATGTAGCGTCCGCCAAAGGTACTGAGGCGGATAGTCTCGCCATCGAGACTCACGGCGCGAAAGTCGGGAGCCTCTGGCTCGGGCTCTGCCTGCTTCTCGGTGTTGGTCACTGGAGCGTCCGCGGTATCGGAGGCCTTATTATCGCTCTTGGTATTGCAACTGGCCATAGCAAGGACAGCGGCTACAAGGATAAGTAGTTTCTTCATACTGATAAATGGTCTTTGGTTACTATATAAACACACGTTGGGGCGTTTTATTGTGAGGCGACGGCTATTTTAATATACGACCACACCCAGGGCCGCCCTTTGTAAGGTGGGCAGTCCTGGGTGTAGATATGATAGATAGAGAAATGTTCTTAGAGGCCAATCTGCCCCTTCCAGTGGAGGTACCAGTTGCTCTTGTTGAGCAGCAGGGCACCGACAGAGGGGTTGCGACGACTTACGGCTGAAGCCAGGATATTGGCATCGCCATACCACATGGCGCGACGCATGAGGTCGTAGTAGCGGTTGCCCTCGTAGGCGAGCTCGAGTGCCTGCTCGTCGAGGATGGCCTGATCGATGGCCTTAGCATTGGCGTCACAGAGAGAGGCATCAGCCCACGAGGTCTGGAACCAATTGGTATACTGGTCAGAGAGTGTCTGCACCTTGGCATTGTAGACATCCATGTCTGCCTGATAGACTGCATCGGCAGCCTCTACCTTGGCCAGATAGTCGGCATACTCTACATCGTAGGCCTCCATGTCGGCCAGATATTGCTTGTAGAGTCCGATAGAGTCATTGTTTACGTACTTCTTGTAAGCATTGGCCAGGAGGGTGGCAGTCTTGAAGTTGTCCTTGTTGATTTCCTCGTACACTTCCTTGCTTACTACCTGATCGCCATATTGAGCCCATGTAGAGGGCACGCGTACTGTCTTGGGAGCCGTGGGTTTGGTGGGATACTCATAATCCTCCTTGGTGGGCTTGTGGGTAGCATCCATCTGCTCGTAGGCAGCCAGGAGTTCGGTAGACATCTGAGGTGTCTGCACAGCACAGAAGGCATTGTTGAGGTAAGCTGCACCGCAACCGCGAGAGTGGATACCCATCATGGTGACGGTAGTGGCTGTGTTGCTCGAGGTGATGTACGAGCAATCGTAGCCCTGCACGATGCCATACTTGTCTACTGAAGCTACATAGTTGCGGCATGGAGTCACAAAGTCCTGGGTATTGAAGTCGAAGTATGCCAGGAAAGTGCTGTCGGCTGCTGAGGGATAGTAGGGCATCACCTCATACTTGATCACGTTGTTGTCCACACCGGTGGTGAGGAAAGCACGGGCGAACATGGGATAGCCGGCGTAGTTGAGAGCCTCAGCCAGGCGCAGATAGAGCTGCTGGGTGCGGTAGATACCCACGTGCTGCGAACTGTGCTTGTAGATATACTGGTAGTCCACATCCTGTGAGTTGTACTTACCGGTCATGGTGGTGTAGGCATCCTGGTAGCGGAGGTCACCCTTGTAGCCATACTCGATCTGCTTGGGGGTGAACTTAGTGGCATCAACCTCAACGACGTTCATGTCGCGGTCGAAGTCCACATAGGTCTGAGCCTCGCTCAACTCACGCAGCACCGACGAGGGCGAGATGCTGGCCTCGCGGAGTTCGGTGTGGTTGGTGGTGTTGTAGAGGTTGCGCAACTCGTTGTAGTAACCGTCGGCTGCAGCTGAGTCCATGGGGATGGCAGTGATGCTCTCCGAGGTGCCTTTGCCCCAAGCGGCACCTGCACCAAACGAACTGACGTTGCCGCGGGGTGAACTATACTCGCCACGATAGAGCTCGCTGTCCGACCAGTAGGCGCGGCTGTTGCCTGTGGTGAGTTTCTTCTTGCCGCTGAGGTCCCACACGATGAAGTCGTAGTAGCTCTTGGCAGCCTGCTTGGCTGCTGCCTTGCTCTGTTCAGCTGCTGCCTTCCAGAGGTAGAGGTCGCCCATGACTACCTGAGTGGGGAAGAAGCACATCTTGGGATCGATGTTGCCACCCACGGTGCCATAGTCGGGATAGCGCTTGCCATAGTAGGGCTGGAGGTCAGCGATGAAGTAGTCGCAGATAGCAGAGATGTCGGCCATGGGATACTGCTTATCGCTATCGAGTTTGGTCAGCACGGGGTCAGTCACGAGGGGCACCTTACCATATGCCAACACAAGCTGCAGGTAGGTCCATGCACGGATGCTGTGCACCTGGGCTATCTCATACTCGAAGTACTTCTCATTGCGGTTGATATTGCCGGCAGTAGAGTCAGCATAGGCCAGGAAGTAATTGCAATTGTTGATGACGGCATAGTAGTCGCGTGGCACATTGTAGATGTTGGCATCGTCGTCGCCCGTGACGTCAGCCTGGAAGTTGGCCAGATTCTTTAGGTCGGTCGTAGCATTGCTGTTGACTTCCACCAGGTCGGCACGCACCTCGCCGAGCAGGTTGGTGCGCACGGAGATGGCCTGGAGTTTGTTGAGGATACCCATCACCGAGGTAACGGTATCGGCTGGAGTGCAGGGAATGAAGTCCTTGGCATAGACCAAATGGTCGTTGCCCTTGTCCAGCATATCGTCGCAACTGGTGGTCAGGGCCATGCCCGTTGCAGCCAGTGCGAAGGTATAGATGAAATTCTTTAGTTTCATATCGTTTCTTATTAGATTTTAGGTTTGTGGCTTTAGGTGTCAGGCCGGGGATGTAGTATCCCACCACCTGAGACCTAAAACCTATGACCTAAGTGTTTAGAGATTAACCTTGACACCAATGTGGAAGTTGCGTCCCTGTGAGAGCAGACCGCGGTCGATACCCTGCGAGAGCACGGTGTTGCCCATCGAGAACTCAGGATCTGTACCGAGGTAGCGGGTCACGGTGAAGAGGTTGTTGGCCTGTCCCCAGATGGTTACACCCTGGATGAAGGTGTTGTTGATGGGGAGCTTGTAGCTCAGCGTGAGGCTCTTGAGGCGCAGATAGCTTCCGTCCTCTATCCAGCGGTCTGAGAAACGGCTGTTGCCCATGGGATCGTCGTAAGTGGCGCGAGGCATATCGGTCACCTGACCCTCAGTGGTCCAGCGGTTGAGCATGGCCGAGGTCTGATTCATGAAGCGGCTGCCCGACTCGAGCTGCTGACGCATGTAGTTATAGACACTACCACCGAGGCTATACTTGAAGTTGACATCGAGCGAGAGGTTCTTCCAAGAGAGCTTGGTGAAGATGTTACCATACATGGTGGGGTTAGCGTTGCCGATGACGGTGCGGTCCTTGTCGTCGATGATGCCATCGCTGTTTCGGTCTACGAAGTGGATGTCGCCCGCGCCGAAGTAGGTCTTGGCACCGGTCTCGTCGACGATGCAGAGGTTGGCTGCCTGTGCGGCCTCGCTGGTGGTGAAGACACCCTCAGGACTGTTGGCATCGCGGGCCACCTCCCAACCATAGAAGCTGCCGATGGGCTTACCCACCTCGCTCAGCACCGTACCTCCAAGCACGTCGGTCTTGATGGCCTTGTTGTTGTCGGGAAGGGCGGTAATCTCGTTCACGTAGTGACCAACGCTGGCACCGAGGGTCCAGTTCCAGTCCTTGTGACTGATGATGTGACCGTTGAGAGTTACATCGAAGCCCTGGTTCTTGAGCGAACCACCGTTGCTCCAGTTGTACTCGAGACCTGATACGAAACCGAGTTCCTGGAAGGTGAGCAGATTGTCGGTCCAAGAGTGGAAGTAGTTGACCTTAGCGCTGAGGCGGTTTTTTGCGGTGACAAAGTCAATGCCAGCATTGAAGCGCTTGGTGGTCTCCCACTGCAACTCGGTATTACCAATGTTGCTGAGGGTCAGACCGGGCACCTTGTTGAGGAACATGCCACTCTTGAAGTAGCTGCGGTAAGCATCGAAAGCGATATCGCTATTACCAGAGAGACCGTAGCCTGCAGTAATCTTCAGATAGTCGATGCCCTTGTCGGGGCAGAACTTCTCGTTGCTTACTACCCATCCTGCCTGGATGCTGGGGAAGACGCCCCATACCACACCGGCCATCTTCACACCGCTCTTAGCCTCACGGCCAAACTGCGAGTTGGTATCAAATGAGAGAGCGCCGTCCAGATAGTAGCGGTTGGCATAGTTGTACTGAGCCTGTGCATACCATGTCATGGTAGCCCATGCATTGTTGATACCCTCAGCAGTCTTGTTGCTCGACTTACCGATATCGGGAGTCTTGTCATTACCGGTGTTGTAACCGTGCTGGGTATTGAGCGAGTAGCTCTCATTGACAAAGCGGAAACCACCGAGCAAGTGAATGCTGTGGCCATTGTACATGTTGTTCCAGTCAATCTTGGTGTCACTGTTGACGGTGTTCTGCTTAGCATACTGTGAACCAATCTCGTTCTCCATGGTGCTCTGGAGTTCCTTCACATAGTATGAAGGCACACCATTGAGGGGCAGATAATACTTCTCGTTGGTATTGACGAGAGTATAGCTGAACATGGTGCTGGCAAACAGATGCTTGTTGATCTGATACTTGGGAGTGACTGCCAGATTGACGAAACTGTTGTCAAAGTAGTTCTTGTTCTCTGCGGTACCATACTTCTGGATAGCAGCAGGATTGGCCAGACGGTAGTTGGCTTTGCTGAGTTGTGACACCTCGTCGAGGTAATCCTCATCGACGATATCGAGGTGGCTTGAATTGATCTGCTTGTTAGCAAATGAGTAGGGACTCAGCATGGGGCTCTTGGCAGCTGCCAGGAAGTTGGTGCTGGTGATAGAGCGTGAGTTGTAGTCATCGGGAGCACCGGTGTCGAGCAACTTGCGGGTCTGGTTGGTGTATGCCGCATCAAAGGCCATAGTGAAGTTCTTGGCCAATACGATATCGGTATTGAAGCGGATGTTCAGACGGTTGAAGTTGTTCTCCTCCAGAGTGCTGTTGTCCTTGGTGAAGCCGAGCGACAGCATGTAGTTGGCCACCTCACCACCACCGGACACACTCAGAGCATAGTTCTGAGTTATAGCCTCGCGGTATACCTGATCGTTCCAGTCCGTATTGTTGTTGTACTTGTTGTACCAATAGTAAGTGGGATCGGCATTGAGGAACTTAAAGTTGGTGGCCAGTGTTCCCGTGCTCTGGAGCAAGCCCGAAGCATAATTCTTGTATTGTGAACCATTCATCATCGAGTACATCTTGGGCATGAGTTCCACGCCGATGTTGGCGCTGGCCTCAATCTTGGTAGCAGGCGAGGTGTTGCGCTTGGTCTTGATGATGATGACGCCATTGGCTCCCTTGGCACCGTAGAGTGCGGTACCGTTGGCCATCACCTGGATATCCTCCACATCAGCAGGATTGATGTTGGTGAGAATGTCATTGTAGTAGCCCGAGTGGATCATCTGGCGTGAGTACTGCTGGTCGAACATGACACCATCGACGATGACCAATGGTTGTGAGTTGCTCTGCAGCGAGTTTACACCGCCGATGCCCATGTAGCTACCCACCGAACTGAGACCGCTGCGGGCGTTGGTGCGCACATTGGCTCCGAGGTGGTCGCCTATCTCAGAGGTTACGTTGCGGGCTGCGGTAAACTCATCCACGGCGGTCGAAACGATGTTGAGAACATTGTCGTCCTTATCGTAGAGGGGCTTTACCTTGTCAGAATGGAGGTAGATGTCGCCCAGTTCTCCAGTCTCATTGAGACCAACGCGTACGCTGTTGTAGCCAGGGATGGTGACCTGGAGCGAACTGCTATAGAGAGGCACCTGGAGTTCGAAGGTACCATCCTCGCCAGTCAGCACAGAGTAGCCGCTGCCGAGCACACTCTTGACGAGCACACCCGAGAGGGGCGACTGATTGCTCTGCAGGATGCGACCCTTGATGGTGCGTGTCTCTTCCTGTTTCTTAGTCTTTGCCACACGAGTCACGGTGGGAGTCTCCTGCGCATCGCCATCTGTCTGAGCCATCACACCCAGAGGAGAAGCCATCAAGAGAGAAAGACAAGCTATATTCAGATTCTTCATATCGAATTAGTATTTTCTTGTTGCCTCAAGAACGCTGTCGTTAAAGGCGTCTTTGTTGAACTTAGCCTCCTCGGCCTCCTCCTTGGTCTCGAAGGGCACAAGGATAAACTCATTGAGGCGAAGTGTGCGGGTGTAAATCTTCTCACGGTACGTAGAGCTTGAAGGGCCTATAGAAGATACCTTCAGCTTGACAGCACCCTCGTCGAGGCCATAGCCTGAGTAGGGGAACTGCACAGCGCTCTGCACCAGGATGGTGTCCATCTTGGAGGCATCATTGACGAAGTAGCGCTGGTTGTTGCTCTGCTTGAGGATGACATCGGCATTGGCCACGGTAGAGTCACCAGCGGTGACAGGTGTGGGATTCTCGAAGTACTTGTAGTTGGCAAAGTTACCCTTGTCATTCTTCACCGCATACTGCACGGTCATCCATGCGGGCAACTTGTTGTCGCCGTTTACCACCACCATATATATATTATAGTAGCAGCCACTCATGGTGTTGGGCAGACGATACTCGAGCTCAGTCTGGGCCGAAGCTGTCTTGGCAGTCACCTCTGTGTAGTAGTAGGTCTTCTGGAGTGTAGCTATAGCCGAACTGTCCTCAGAATAAATCTCCTTGGTGAGGGTAGACACGTTCATGGTCTTCTCATTGTTGGAGTTGGTGGGAATCTCGTAGTAGCGGGGATAGTAAGCCTCCACATCGATACGGTCGAAGAAGGTGGTGCGGGGATCGATGGCACCCTTGTTGTCGATGTAGACTGTACCATTGGAGCACTCCACCTTCTGCAGTCCGCTGAAGATACCCTCAGGTCCGTAGGGATCGTAGTATACGTTCATGCGGGGCATGTGCTGCTGACGCTCGTAGTACATGGTGTTGCAGATAGAGTCCTTCGAGAGGTTGTAAGCAAAGTCAGGACTGGTATTGAAGAAGCGGCCCTGGAGAATGCTTAGTTTGGTGTATGAGTCTGCCAATGAGTCGCGGTTCATGACGTTGACGTCATAGTTGAAGTACTTGCTATACTGCTCATACTCCTTCTTCCACACTGCATCCGTGGGAGCCAGGAGGGTGTAGACGCTATCCTCGCGCTGGATGTAACCATAGCGAGACAGAAGGTCGTTGTAGAGCACGGTGACAGAGTCGAGGTAGACGGTCTTGCCATCCACTACACCGCCGGGTACTGACGCGTCCTCATCGAGCTCGTACTCGTCAAACGACTTTATCATGCCGGAGATGCTGTCCATCTGGGCATTCTGCTCGAGGTATTCACGCACGTTGGGGAAGAAAGCCTGCATGTGGTCGGTGATATACAGGAGACCATTGTTGCAGATTACCTTCTGGTTGAAGGGGTTGGCCTCTGTGCCATCAGCCTTGGCCAGTGTACCGCTGTGGTCGCTGGTACCTACGAAGCGCATATACTTGCCGTTGAGCATCGACACGGTGTCGTTGGTGAGCGACGATACGTTGCGGGTGTAGAGGGCAATGTGGTTCTGCAGGAACTGCGAAATGGCCTTGTTGTCCTCACGCTTCACGCCTGCAGCCACATCGTTGTTATACACATTGATGATACTGTCAGCCTGAGCGCTGGTCAGATCCTTGGGCGCCCACACGGTGAGCTGCTGGGGCGATGCGAATGTGGCATCGGCACCGATGGCATTGATGACCCTTGCATAGTTCTCCAGTCCGGGTATGTTCTTAATGGTCTCATACAGACTGGGCTGGTCAGCCATGCCGCCATCCTGCACGTCGAAGTGGGCGTCCCAGGTGTCGGTACACGACTGCCACAGCAGGGGTGCTCCAGAGAGAAGCACCGCTGCCATGATATGTTTGTATGTTGTCTTTTTCATTGTGTGATAGTATTTGTTGGTCTAATGGGACTAATGGGCTGATAGGATTGGCCATGCAGCCCATCGGACTTATTAGTTGTCGTCCTCAGCCTTGCCTTCGCCCTCTACGCCATAGACGCTCTTGGGCACGAGCTCAAAGTAGTCGAGCATCACAAGGGCATGACCCACAGCCCAGATGGACTTGATGCGCACCTTGTGCTGGATGTTCTCGTCGAGGGTGGCTGTTGCCAGTACGTAACGCACAGTGTAACCGCCACTATTGTTGCAGAAGTAGGCCTTGTTGGTCACGTTCTCATCCTTCACGCCTTCGCCCACAGCGCTGAAGACGCCCTTGGGACCATGATACCAACCGAGGTTGTGCATGTTCTTCTTGGCTGCCTCCAGTTCGTCACCGGTCTTGCTGTTGAGCGCAAACCAACCGGTGCGCTCTATGAAGTTGTCGCTACGCATATCGAAGGGGATGCCCTGGGGCACACCATCGAGGTAGAACTGACAGATACCACGGGTACCCATAGCGGTGAAACCGAGGCGGATCTGGTAGGTACCTGTGGGCACGCTGGGAAGGTTGAAGGTGATATCGTATGAGTTCACGTCTGATGCAAGGTTAAACTCGTCTCCCTCATAGCTCCAGTAGGTGTTGTGCTGGCTCTGGAAGAGGAAGATACCATCATCGTTGACCGTCACATTGTCGAGGTAACCCTTGGGGAACCAGTAGTTGGGCGATGTCTTGGTGATGTCGGGATCGTTGGAGTCGTTGATAGAGTTGGTAGTACGACCGTCACGCACGCTGTTGTTGGCCATCTCGGGGAAGAACGAGTACATGTCCATACGCATACGGGTGTTGAAGATGGTCTCCTTGGTCTGTGCACCATAGTCCACGAGTCCGTCGGTGGTGTAGTAGTAGCCGTTGATGGCATTCTGCTCGTAGCCACCCTCGAGGTTGCGCTCCACGTGCACACCGGGTGTATAGTCATTGCGGCTCATGTCACCACGGTTGAGGTAGAGGTCGTTGCGCACATCGTTAGGACCCTTGCCAATCCAGCGGCTCACGGTGAGGCGCTCCAGCTTGACGGTGGTAAGAGAGTCCATAGTAGAGTACCACTCTGTGGGGTTGATAAGGGTACGCTCGATGGTACAGATAGTGGTCAACATGTCGTAGACACCGAGACGGTCCAGACAGTTGTAGCCCACGAGTCGGCGCAGGGGAGAGTTCTTCTCCTTCAGCTTATCAGCATTGGCAGGGTCATTGACGTTGAGGTCTGCACCACCATAGATGCTCTTGGCATAGTCGTAGAACGACTGGAGGTCGGTGATGTTATACTTCGATGCCAATACCTTGTCGGGACAAGCGAAGGCAGTGAAGCCGTACTTCTTGTGCTCAGGCACGTGGCAGTAGTCCCACTGACCGCCTGAGTAGACGCTACGGTCCTCATACTTCAACTTCTCAGTCTCCCACACGGGATCCTTGATCTTGTTGCGGATAATCTCGCCGATACCAGTAGCCTCCATAGCCTCGGTAAAGAGACGCACGTTGGGGTTCTCCTGCATCAGGTCGATGAGGGTCTGGTTCGAACTGCTGAGCACAGCGTTGATGGGCTGCACGATACCATTCTCCACCGAGTCATTGGCCAGGGCGAGGATGATGTCACCGCTGCGGTTCATGCGCTGAGTAGTGTTGATGGTATCGCCTTTCTCATCGAGGATGTACGACTCCTCCACTGAGAGGTAACGGTCATTCATGTTGACCTGGCTCAGAGAGGTTATACCGATGAGGTCGGTCGTATTGAGCACCACGCCGCTGATGAAGTGGGTGCGAGCGATGGTGTCACACTTGTCGTAGGGAATGGCGCTGACGTTGGCATAGCCATTCTTCTGGAGGTAAGCCTCCACGGCCTCATTGGTAGGGGCGAAACAGGTGTACTGTCCGTAGCACGACACGAGGTCCATGAGGTTGACGCCACGCTGGCTCTGTGCTGCACGGTCGACAATCTGAGCAAAGAGGCTGAAGTCCTGGTGGTTCTTCAGGTAGTCGCTCATCATCTCGCCCGTGAAGGTGTAGTAACTCTCGGCAGGCATGTCGTCGCTACAACTGGTGTTGGCGAGACCCACCACAGCGGCACATGCCACTGTGAGCCACATATAGATGTTCTTGAATAGTTTCATTGTTGTTTGTAGGCTTTCGATTAGTTAGTCTTTGAGTAACTGTCGTCGTCGTCATCGCTGCCATAGAATGGCTTCTGATTGAGCAGATTATTGTTTCTCACCTCGTCGCGGTTGTAGGGCCAGTAGAGGCTCTCATAGTTGATGAAGAGGGTCGAACTGCTACCTGACGAAATCTTAGAGGGCACATTAGCACGTGCATAGGCCGTGTTGCCTTCGCGGTGGCAACGGCGGATGATGTCAAACCAGCGCTTGCCCTCGAAGAGCAACTCGCGGCGACGCTCCTTCATGACGAGCTCGCGGAGCATACTCTTGGTCTGGTAGTTACTGACGTTGAGTGCCTGGGGCGAGTCGGTGGTGTTGCTATTGCTCATGATGCTGCGGCGGTTGACACTCCACACGAGGCTGAATGCCTTCATGAGATTCTGGTCGATGACGGTGATGGGATTGCCATTCTCGTCGGTGCCAGCGCTGTTGAGGTTGTCGCCACCCATCTCCACGAGTGCCTCAGCCTGCATGAGCATCACGTCGGTGAGGCGGTAGAAGATCCAGTTGCGGTTGTTGTAGATGCGCGCGCTATACGAAGCAATGTAGGGTGTCTGCTTGCCGCTCACCGTAGACACGGTCTTGGATGAAGCCACAAACTTGGCGATATAACCCTTGGTGTACTCATCGTCTGCATTCATGCTGGTGTAGAAGCGGCAATCCTTGTCGTGGTCGAAGAGGCGGTAGCTCTTTTGGGGCACGTCGTTCACCAGAGCCTCAACCGCAGCGAGGAAGCCCTTGCCATCATTACCATCCTTCTGCAGGTGGTTGCCATAGAGGGCACCAGCAGCATTGTTGCTCAGGTAGTTGGCATCCGATCCGTCATAGGTGTAGGCCAACTCGAAGAGGCTCTCGAAACTATTCTGGTTGCCTCCGAAGATAGCGTTGAAGTCATTGCCGAAGGTATTTCCCGCGTCGAAGCAGGGATACAGTGGATAGCTCTCGCCGGTGTAATAGCTGTTGCTATACTGGTAGAGTACGGGTGCGCCGGTGCTCAGGCTGATGCCTTGTGCATAATCCTCACGATATTCGGCCACCTTGGCATCGATCACTTTCTGTGCATAGTTCACTGTCTTCTGATACTGATTATCCCACAGGCAGAGGTCAGCCAGCAGGGCATAGATGGCATTCTGGGTGATGCGGTTGCGGTTGCTGTTATACAGGCTGCTCTTGTCCTTGGGGTAGGCCTTGAGTGCATTGTTGACATGCCCCTCGAGGTCGGTGATGAGGCAGCGCACGATAGAGTCGCCACTGGTGGGGGCGATGCTCACGGCCTGGCTCTCGTCGCGAATGGCATGTGTATAATAAGGTACATCCTTGAATGCGCGTACGAGGTAGAAGTAGCAGAGGTCGCGGATGCATGCCATCTCAGCCTGGGTGGCGCGCACGTCGCTGGCCGTATAGACTGGGTCGCGCTCGCTCACCACGGGTGCCATCTCGATGATGGTGTTACACTTGTTGATGACTGAATAGAAGTTGATCCAGGTGGTGTAGGCATTATTGCTCAGGAGGTTTTCCTTCAGCACACGGTAGATATTGATCCTGCCGTCGTACTTCAGTCCGCCTGCCACATTGTCCGAGCGGGTCTCGCCCCACATGATGCAGCGCTCGATGATGCCATCGTTCTGCAGCGAGGTGTAGACACCCGTCACCATCTGGTCGATGTCGGTCTTCTCATTCCAGAAGTTGTCCTCCGACACGAAGTGCTTGGGTTCGATATTGAGGAAGTCGCCACAGCTGGTCATGCCCAGACCGAGAGCAGCTACGAGTCCCCAGGTTATTATCTTGTTTGTCTTCATTGTTGTATAGATTAGAAATCAATATTCAGACCAAAGGTGAATGAGCGAGAGCGTGGTGTGCGGCTCGTATCGGTGCTGATGCCGAAGCCACCGTAGCTAATCTCAGGATCCACACCTGTGTACTTGGTCAGGCAGAACAGGTTGTTGGCGCTGGCATAGAGCTTCAAGGCGCTCATGTGCCACTTCTTGATGAGCTTGCTGTCGAAGGTATAGCTCAACTGCAGATAATTGAGACGCAGGAAGGTGCCATCCTCGATGAAGCGGTCGCTCACGAGTGTGTTGTAGTTGGTCATGTAGTAGCTGCTCAGAGCACGTGGGATAGAGGTCACGTCGCCCTCCTTGCGCCAGCGGTAGTTCACGGCCTGGCTCTGGTTGTTGTTGCTGTTCATCGACTCCATGTCGAGGCGTGCCAGGTTGTAGATATCATAATCGATACGGTAGTTGAACTGAGTAGCGAGGCGCCACTTGCCGTAGTTGAATGTGATACCGAAACCACCAGTCAGCTTGGGCAGTGAGTTGCCGAGGTAGACGATGTCGAGCTCGTTGATCTGACCATCGTTGTTGATATCCTCGTAGATGGCGTCGCCACCATCAAACTTACCCAGAGCGGAACCCTCCTCATAGCAGAACTTGGTCTGGATGGGCTCACCCTTCTCGTTGTAGACCACCTTGCCGTCGGCGTTGAGAGCCACGGGGAAGGTGATGCCACCATCGATGCACTCCTGCAGAGTGGTGTAACCCTGGTTCTGCAGAGCCTTGGGCATCTTACCCTCAGCAATGTCCTGAGCGGTAGAGAAGTTGTACTGGTATACACCCTTGTAGCGGAAGCCGTAGATCGAACCGAAGGGGTTGTTGATCTGTACGCGCTGCAGGGCGTCGCGGTTCTTCTTGTTGAAGTCGGTGTTGAGGTTCTTGAGGGTATTCTCGTCGAGCATAGTGATGACGTTGCGGTTGTTGGCAAAGTTCACGTAGAAGTCGAGAGAGAACTTACCCTTCTTGGCCAGGCGGTTACCGTTGATGTTAAACTCCCATCCCTCATTCTTCATGTCGCCGATATTCTTAACGGCAAGGCTTGAATAACCGGTTGAAGTGGGGATAGCACCGCCCATCATCATGCCGCTGGTCAGTCGGCGATAGAGGTCGAGAGCGAGGGTGATGCGCTCGTCGAAGAAGCCTACATTGAAACCGAGGTTCCATGAGGTGACGTGCTCAGGACCCATGTTGACGAGCTTCAAGCCGCCGGGGTTCATCGACACATTGCCCAGGTAGCGGTTGCCTGGATCGAAACGGTTCATGTAGAGGTAGTCGCTGCCGGGAGCGTTACCTACCCTACCCCATCCTGGACGGATAGCTAAGGCTGAGAGCTTAGCCTTCTCGCGTGCCTTCTCCATCCAGGGCTCATCGATGATGTTCCAGCGGAGTGACACGGCGGGTGATGCCAACCAGCGCTTGTCGGGACCAAACTTAGTGGTACCGTCCATACGGAGCACGAAGTCGGCCACGTAGCGCTCCTTCAGGGCATAGTGGGCCTGATACATATAGGCAAGGCTGCGCCACTGACCATAGCCGCTACCCATACCGGTGATGAGACCACCTGCAGAGGGTGAACTTACGCCTGAAGGCAGACGGTTGGCATTGGTGCTCTGGTTGCTGTTGCTACCGCTGGTCAACTCAAAGCGACCGAGCATGGAGAGCTTGTGGTCCTCATTGTTGAAGTGGGGAATATAGGTCAGCGTGTGACGGGTAGTAAACGAGAGAGACTTGGCGCTGTATGAATAAGCTTTGTGCGTATCGAGGTGGTTGAGGGTGGTCAACTCACGGGGATAGTCGCTGTCGTTGTAGTGGTTGCTCACATTGACATATACCACACCATTGTAGTTCAACTGGTGCTTGTCGCTGTTGAGACCGAGGAGTTTGTATACGAACTCGAGTTTGGGAGCGAGGTTGTAGGTACGCTCCGTCGAGGTGGCCAGGTTGGCAGAGGCAATGGGGTTGCCGATGTTCTTCTGGCTGTTGAGCTTGTCGGTGCCGTTGGCTGCATTCTGCAGCATGTAGTAGTAGTCGTTAGAGGGCACACCGTCCTGGTACTCGTAGTAGGGCGAGAGGTTGGGCATCTTCTTGTAGGCCCAGTCCAGGAGGGGATCGTAGTTGCGGTGGTTGTTGGTATAGGTAAACGAGAAGTCGCTCTTGATCTGGATGCGGTCGCTCACATAGTAGTCGAGGGCCATACGGGTCGAGAAGCGGTCGAGCTTCTGCTTGATGATAGAACCCGTCTCATGGTCGTAACCGGCACCGATACGGAAGGTGGTCTTCTCATCACCACCGCGCACGTTGATGTAGTGGTTCTGGCGCACACCAGTCTGCTTCACCAGGTCTACCCAGTCGGTGTTGTTGTTGTACATATAGGCCTCCGAGAAGTCGTCCTTGCTCAGATACTCGAGCTCAGGCATGCTGGCATCGGTATCGTTGAGGCGGGGGTTGAAGTAGGCCTCCTTGAGGAGCATGGTGTACTGGTCACCGTTGAGGAGCTTGATGCCCTCGGGCTGCCAGGTGGCCGACACCTTGCCAGAGTAACCCACTGTGGTGGGACCGCGGCTACCACGCTTGGTGGTAATCTCGATGACACCATTTGCACCACGGGTACCCCAGATAGCGGTGGCCGAAGCATCCTTGAGCACCTTGATCTCGAGAATATCCTCGGTGTTGACCTTCAGCAGCTCGGCAAACTTCTCATCGGTAGCGGTGGCCACGTCAAAGTCGGTCTGGTCGATATCAGTAGCGATGTCACCATTGACCACGATGAGGGGCTCATTGCTGGTCAGGGTAGAGATGGTAGAGGCACCACGCAGACGCATCTGCGAACCCGAACCAAGGTTACCGGAATTGGCCACGATATCCAGACCGGCGATACGGCCCTGCAGAGCCTCGTCGACAGAGTTGATACCCAGACCCTCGAAGTCCTTAGCCGAGATTCCCTGTGCAGAGAAGCTGACCTCGCGCTCGGGGATGGCCAGACCAGAGGTCTTCATCTGCTTCTTGGCGGTGATGACCACGTCCTTGAGCGTCTGGTTGTTGTCGCTCATCGTGATCTTATAGACAGTCTTGTTGATGGGCAGAATCTGGTCCTTGAATCCCACAAACTTAAACTTCAACTTGTTCTTCGTGCTCTTGATTTGCATCACGAAGTTACCATTCATATCGGTCGTAGTGGCATTGACGGTACGGTTGCTGGCGTCAATCTCACTGACCTGTACGCCTGGCAGCACGTCGAGATCGTCGCTTACAGTACCACTGATGCGACTAATCTGTGCGCTGGCCACTGAGGCCACGAGCATCAGACATATTAATAAGGTATATCTTAGTGTTTTCATCTCTTATAGTTCTTTACGGGTGAATCGCCACTGCCATTCTCTACGGGATACTTCACCACGAGGGCCATCACCTTCTGGTAGTCCTTGGGATCGTAGTAGCAATGGGTGGTAGGCTGGAGAGGCTCGTCTATCTGATGGATGACACAGAATGATGAACTGTAGATCTGTGTACATGAGGTACCCTTCAGGTTCGAACCATTGAAGTAGTACTGGCGTGTCAGCACGTTGTGGCAACCGTCGGCTGAGCTTACGGTGCGCACATTGCCCACATTGTCGGTCACCTTGAGCTGACCTCCCCGCTGGTAGTTGACGTATACCTTGTGGAAGCGGGTGGTCATGGTGTCGAGGCAGGCGGTCTCGAAGACGCCGTTCTGATACTCCTTGCCGTCTACATACACGGAGTTATCCTGGATGTGGTAGTTGACAAAGTCCTGCAGCACACTGTTCATGTGGTCAATCTGTGCGGCCAGGTAGAGGCTGTCGGCGTGGAGCTCTGCCAGTGCGTCGGCATTGGCATCGGGATCATCCATGAGGGCGTCCGTCTTCTCCTGTATCTGGATGAGAGCGGTGCTGGCCACGTCGATATCGTCGCCGGTGGGCAACTTATGGGCATCCTTGAGAGCCTGGATGCTACTGTTCTGGGGCACATAGATGGTGTAGTGATAGTTGTTCATGCAGGTGAGGCATGAGTCCATCGTGGTATGGCTGGCACCATCGCTTGTGCTGAAGAGCTGTGCATCGAGCATCAGGCCTGCAAACTGGCCGAACTTGTCGGCATTGCTCTCAGAGGTCAGCGCGGCATAGGGGCTGGTGAAGGTACTCATCATAGGCTCCTCGTCCACGATGTAGCTACGGCCGTTACCCTCGCTGCTCTTGTCCACGGTCTCGGTCACGGGGATGTAGTAGCCACGCTCGTACTGGAACGAACCAGCCACGCCGGTCACCTTGTTGCCGTCCCACTCTACCACGATGGGACCACCATTCTTGGCCTGATAGAACTTCTGGCCGGGAGTGAAGAGGCCCACTGAGAGCGAACTGTTGAGGATGTCGTCGAAGTGGTTGAAGACATCTCCGCTCGAGTTGGTAGCCGTGCTGGGCATGGTGGGATAGAGCGTAGAGGTAATCTGTCCGCGGCCCTTCTCGTCGAGGGTCGACCAGTCCACCAGGGGTGCAGAGGCTGCGATGTAGCCAGCATCGTTGAGGTTGAACTTATAGGCCACAGCGGTCGACTGGTTGGTATTGTTGGTACGCTTATACGACACGGGGTCGTAGTAGGTCTGCAGCGCCTTGTCGGTGGGGATGATGAAGCTGTAGTCGCTACCCATATTATTGAGGTATGCGTAGAAACCCTTACCGCCACTCACCTTGTTATCGTTGGTCACCACGGTGTAGGTCAGGTTCAGGTCATCGTTGGCACGGATGACGCAGGGGTAGAATACACTGACGTACTCGGGAGCAACGTACACCTTGTTGGTCTGATAGATCACACCGTTGCATGCCCAGAGGGTCTGGTCGATGTCGCTCTTGCTCACGCCCATGGTCTCGGCAGCGGTGTTGTTGATACTACCAAACTGGCTGGGGATGGCCGACTTGAGCGAGGTCAGCATGGTGTTCTGCAGCAGAGGCAGTACCACCTCGTCGGGAGCATTGTCCCATGCGGTGGGGCCGTCGCCTGCGCCATAGCGCACCTTGAGGTCGCTACCCTCGCCATCGAGGTAGGCCAACATGGCCTCGTCGGTGGGCACGAGCATCACGGCTGCGTCATACTGGTAGGTGGTCTGTCCGCCGGCGCTGTAGAGCGAGTAGCGATTCCATCCTGGATCGAAGGGCAACTGGGTGCTCACGGTCACCTTCTGGTCGGTCTGGGTGAAACCGTTGGTCTGGTAGCTGTTGAAGTAGCGCTTCACAAACACGCTATCCTCACCGCCGTACACACGCTGGTACTCACGACTCAGAGTGGCATCGTAGTGGGGATAGCTGAAGCGGTCGAGCAGACGCTTATAGATAGAAAACTGGGGATTGCCCGCAATGATGTTGGCCATGTTGTCCAGGGGTACAGCCACCTTGTCGAGCACGTGGATGTAACCGTTCTGGCAGGTGATGTTCTGGTTCTGCACACCACCTTCATCTTCGCGGATCTTCACGCCGTTGATGAAGGCATCCTCGCGCGATGTGAGGGCACCGTTGGTCATGAAGGCTACGTCGTCGTCGGTGATGTTGTTGGTCTTGGTGAAGCGGGGCATGAAGTGTATCATGCTGGCCACGTTGTCATCCTGCATAAGGATAATCTGGTCCTTGCCTCTCACCTGGCTCCACCAGTCAATCTGTTCGCCGGTCTTCTGGTCCTTGCGTGCGGTGTTGACCACGGGGAACTCGGCATTCTTGACGATGGGCACAGAGTCGAGCAGTTCGACACCGCTGGCGCGGCGCATACAGGCACCCTCGATGGGATCGCTGGTGGCAGAAGCGCTGGGGATGTCACCCAGGAGTTCGATGAGATAGGCACTCTTGATCTTGTTGCCCTTGTAGAGCAAGCGCTGCTGGGCGTCGGTCAGGTCGCTTATCTTGCGAGCTCCCCAGGGATTGTTGGCAAAGAACTTCTGCCAGGCCTGGTCGTCGGCCACAAAGAGTGTCACACTACCCGTCTTCTTCAACACTGAGGCTTGGTCGTCGGGCTGTCCGTCGGCTGTCTTCAACGAATTGATCAGCTCCAAAGTAGTCTGGAAGTTGCCACGCTCCTCCAGTTCGGCATAGATGCTGCTGCCCAGCCACGAGGGTTGCCCCACGAGCAAGTCGTCACTGCACGATGTGAATGCAGTGGAGAAGAGCAATGCAGCACATGCTGTACCCGAAGCACGGAGTAAACTTCGTCTTAGAATACTGTTTTTCATGCGTTTGTAAATATATAGTTTATTGTTTTTCTACACTTGTAGTATTAGGTCGTGTATAATACGTGCCAAAATTACACTTTTTTAAAGACACCACAAAATCTTTTTTAGCATTTTTTTATATCCACAAACAGTCTTTTCTACCACCCCCCCTCCCATTTAGACCCATATCTCAGCGTCACAGGACCCATAGTCTGTCGCAACAAGACCCATAGTCTGTCGAGCCAGGACCCATATCTCAGTGAAGCGCAACCCTACCCGTTTCGGTTTTTACGTTATGCGACATGGTGAAATCAACCGCTTTTCATATAGCAGAATCTGTTTATCCGTCCGTCCGTCCAAGCCTCCTCTATAGAGGCTTGGACGGACGGACGGATAAACACCCCAACCGAGGGCTGCTATATGTGGCAATATTCGTGTACGATTTAAAAAAATTAAGAACTCATAACTGTAAGACAAACCGGGGAAGCTGGGGGGAACAACGGAACAAACAGAAAAAAATATTCCGATCTTTCCGTTGTTAAAAATAACCTACAATGCGCGGCTGCGAATAAAAAGCGAACACCTGGAACGCCAACAGAGACATTCGCCTGGAGGGCGCTACCTTGGGATGCAGCGACGGGTGAACATCGAGGTAGCGCCCTCCAGGCGCATGTGTTGTGTTTGCTTGTCCGAGGGTGCCACTACGTTCGGCACCCCCGGTTATAGAAATATCGCCTTCCAGGCGATTATATCGACCACGAAGCCAGCGCCTGGAGGGCGCTATCTCTATAACCCCAGGTGCCGAACGAAGTGGC